>NZ_JBRILQ010000035.1:0-55175 GCF_052977045.1 Shewanella sp. 125m-7 | reverse complement strand
GCGAATGGCCTGCTGTGCCGTGTCAGTGGATGCGCATTATAGGGAGATTTGAGATCAGCGCAAGAGGGTTTATTAATAAAAATGAAATAACTGAATCAAATGCATAGATATCAAACGATACGCGCAAAAAAGGGGCTAAAAGCCCCTTTTAATCTGTTTTACCCTAGAAGATTAGTTACCAAAGAAGCGAGATTCCTGCTTTGCTTCTATAGCGCCATCATCAGTAACCACCTCAAAATTTATATGTGTCATGGTTCTAGATAGATCTACAGGGTCGACAGAGATACTTATTGGCAATGTAAGCACTTCTCCACCTTTAATACTCACTTGCTGTGGACCAATCCAATCATAGCTAGCTAATCCTTCAACACTCATATTATAAAGGTGAGTCTCTTCTGTCTTATTAAGGATCTTCAACGTAAAGGTATTTTCTATCAGCCCTTGATCTGTTTCTCTAAAGAGCTGGTTTCTGTCTCGAATGATATCAATTCTAATTGGCGCTATCGTGGCAGTAGCATATATAAAGATTAGCACCATAACTGAAAGTACTACGCCATAGCCTACTAGCTTAGGCCTAAGCACTTTCTCTTTTACACCTTCCAACTTATTTTCGGTGGTGTAACTAATAAGGCCTTTAGCGTAACCCATTCGAGTCATAGTCGTATCGCATGCATCAATACAAGCACCACAGTTAATACACTCGTATTGTAAGCCATTACGAATATCAATTCCGGTAGGGCACACTTGAACACATAAGTCACAATCGATACAGTCACCTAAGCCCATGGATTTAGGGTCGGCTTTTCTCGATCGTGGGCCGCGAGTTTCGCCTCGTTTAGTGTCATAACCTACTATATAAGTATTCTTATCAAACATTGCCGCTTGGAATCTTGCGTAGGGGCACATGTGGATACACATGATTTCACGCATCCAGCCTGCATTACCATAAGTAGCAAAGGTGAAGAAGATAACCCAGAAGTAAATGCCACCGCTGGCATTTAGGGTGAATACCTCTTTATAGACTTCACTGGTGGGCACAAAATAAGACACGAAGGTCATTGCAGTCAGTAATGACACCAACAACCAAGAGGTATGCTTGGCAGTTTTTCGCCACAGCTTATTAAAGCTCCATGGCATTTGATCTAGTTTAATCCGCTTATTGCGCGCCCCTTCTAGTTTCTCTTCAAACCAGATAAAGATAAACGTCCAAACCGTTTGCGGGCAGGTGTAACCACACCATACCCGCCCAAGATAGGTTGTCACGAAAAACAAACCAAACGCAGCTATCATTAATAATGCCGCTAATAAGGTAAAGTCCTGCGGCCAGATGGTTAAGCCAAAGACATGAAACTTTTGCTCTTCAAGGTTAAACCAAACCGCTTGGCGGTCTCCCCAAGGGATCCAAGGCAGAATTAAAAAGAATAGCATTGCCACCCAACCTAAACGGCGGCGCAGCGTACTCCATAGCCCTTTAACTGCACGCACATAGATACGATTACGTGGATTAAAGCGATCCGCTTTATTGGCATCGGGTTGATGAATTTTGATTCTTTCAGCTTTAGAGAAGTCTTTTTTATTTTGTTCTGCGCTCATTTTGCAGCCTTACAGCTTTAATTTTTCTGGAAAACTAGCTTATTATAACGCTTATACCACAAGTTATTCACCTACATAGGACTAAAAGATGAAAGGCTGGATCATATTGGCAATTATCGCTGGCATTGTTTATTACCTTTATACACAAACTGATACTTTAGATGAGCCAATTGCAGAGGTTGAAGGGATATTTCAACAAGCTGAAGATAAACTCGATAGCATGACGGGTACTCAAATACAGCGCGCAGACAATACTCTTAATCTGCTAAAAACCGATATTGCTGACCGTCTTTCAGCTACGGAGCAACAAGCGTTGCAGCTTATTACGCAATCACAGACAAAGCTAAATGAGTTTAAAACTGAGTTTTGTGGCACTGGTGCCAATAAACATTCAGCTTTTAGTAAAGAGAACCAAACCTACATCTGCGATAAGCTTAACTAATCACCTTAGTCTTTAGTCAAATAACGCAATAGATCTCAGTTACTCGATTAGCATACAAACTAGATTGACCTGAGATCTGATTCGGCCTAGCCTTTAGCTATTATCGAATTCCAATGAAGCAAAAAGGCTAAAGGCTCATGACACAACCAGTATCTGACATTTTTGATCCCGAATTATGGGATCTTGTTCCAGGCTTTGATTTCGAAGATGTTACCTACCACAGAGCCAAAGTTCAGGGCACTGTACGTATCGCAATTAGTCGCCCAGATTGCTTAAACTCATTTCGTCCTAAAACTGTTGATGAACTCTATACTGCACTCAACCACGCACGTCAGTGGTCTGATGTTGGCTGCGTATTGCTAACGGGCAATGGTCCGTCAGCCAAAGGCCAATGGTCTTTCAGTGCCGGTGGCGATCAGCGCATTCGTGGTAAAGATGGCTACAAGTATGAAGGGGCAGAAGAAGGTATCCCTGATGTGGCTCGCATGGGTCGTTTACATATTTTAGAAGTACAACGCTTAATCCGTTTTATGCCGAAAGTGGTTATTGCTGTAGTCCCTGGCTGGGCTGTTGGCGGTGGTCATAGCTTACATGTGGTTTGTGATTTAACGCTTGCGTCAAAAGAACATGCCGTATTTAAGCAAACCGACCCTGATGTAGGTAGCTTTGACTCAGGTTATGGCAGTGCATATCTTGCTAAGATGATTGGTCAAAAACGTGCGCGTGAAATCTTCTTCCTAGGCTTTAACTATACCGCCGAAGAAGCATTTGATATGGGGATGGTTAACCGCGCTATCCCTCATCAAGATCTAGAGACTGAAGCATTAAAATGGGCTAAAGAGATTAACTCTAAGTCGCCAACCGCAATGCGTATGTTGAAATATGGCTTTAACTTGCCGGATGATGGCTTAGTGGGTCAGCAGCTATTTGCTGGGGAAGCTACCCGTCTTGCTTACGGAACCGAAGAAGCTAGAGAGGGCCGTGATGCCTTCCTTGAGAAGCGCGATCAGGACTTCTCATCATTCCCTTGGCATTACTAATTTACGGCGCCGCACTGTAAATTATGTCGTTATAAACCCACCGACGCATTAAATACGTTGATGGGTTTATAACCAAGTCACCTTTCTAATCTGCATCTTCTATCAAACTAATCTAAGTAAACCCCTTTTAATTGCAAATGATAACCATTATCATCAATACAACTTAAATAGAGGTACTTAATATGATTAAAACTATGACTTTCGCGATTCTTCACTTTTGTGTCGCTTTTACCATTACTTACCTTTTAACTGGAAGCGTAGTCATTGGTGGTGCTGTAGCCTTAATCGAACCCGCTGTGAATACCGTTGTTTTCTATTTCCATGAAAAAGTCTGGAAAGGCATCGAGTCTAAAAATGCGCTGGAAGCTGTATCAGCCTAGTCTTTATCGCTATTGTTCAAGCCTAGTTTATTCGCTAACGGAGCTATAGCGCCTCCCTGAATAAACACCGAGAATAAAACGATAAAGAACACCATGTGCACTATATCTAAAGATCCTGGCACGCCAGCCGCGGCAGGGATCAATGCGAATACGATAGGAGTCGCCCCCTTAAGACCAATAGAGGAAATAAACAACCGCTTCTTCCAACTGGCCTTAGTAAAAGGCAAATAACAAAGCTGCACAGCTAACGGCCGAGCAACGAACATCAATAATATTGCAGGTAATAACGAACTAATAAATACGGTCGCTAATGACTGTGGGAATATTTGTAAGCCCAACACGATAAACATCAACGCCTGCGCTAACCAAGATAAGCTATTAAAGAAGTGCTGATTAACCAGCTGCCCTCGCTTAATACCATTGCCAATCACCACGCCCGCTATATATGACGCTAACAAAATATTACCGCCCAGCACGTCGGCGCCGTAGGTCGCAACAATAAAGCTTGCCAATACAAATACTGGAATGAGTCCAAATTCAGACAGGTGGATACGATTTAGTAACCAGACCGCTATTTTAGCAACCCCAAAGCCCACGACCATGGCAATACCAATTTGCGTGACCAATTCAATAGCGATCTCTGAGGCAACGACTGTCTTACTGCTTGAAAGCGCCATATCCGTTAAGAAAATAACCAATAGCATAGCAACGGGATCGTTAGTTGCCGACTCAAACTCTAATACGGTATCAGTCTGCTCTTTTAACTTAAGCTTTTTAGACTCTAGAATTGAAAATACTGCTGCGGCATCTGTTGATGAAACGATGGCTGCAAACAGTAAGCAGGTAATAAAGTCAAAATCTAACAACCAATATAAAATCACCGCAAAAATCAGCGTCGTAAATAACACCCCAAAAGAAGCAAGTACTCCCCCCTCTTTATAAGCTACTTTGATTTTATCGGTTGAGGTATTTATCCCCCCCACGAATACAATCATATTTAACGCTAAGCCACCTATCCAGGCAGTCTTGTCTAAGTCATCGTACACAAAGTTAAACTCACCATTACCTAGCATTAAGCCTACCCCCATAAAAATGAGTAATGAAGGAATACCTAAGGTTCTAGAGGGGTGATGCAGCAAAATACCGACTAAGATCAGAATCGACATACCAATCATGACCATTTCAGTCGTCATAGAAACACCTTATATAATTGAGAGATAACTTAAGTATTGAGAGTAGTCGTTTTATATTGAGAGCAGTTAAATACAGCCAATTATGGCGCAGAAAGGTTTCCTGTTCGGTAAAGTTACGACTCATTCAGCGCTGTAATAAAAGTTTAATAATAATTTTATCTACCAAACGTATTGCCGAAATATAACATAAATAGCCGCAAAAATTGTTAAATTTAGCTTAACGCTAAGTTAATAGCCGCCCTTTTAACTCGTGCGAAAAACCCTTACCAGCATGAAGCAAAGCCTTATGTAGCGCCCCAGCCTTACATTTAAAATCGCTTAATAAATCTCAGCTTAATTTTTATTAATTTAACAAATACCAACCTTAACATTAGCGGCGCCTAAAGTAGCACTTGGTACTAACAGCAGCGTTCCCCCACCAGCTCATAATAAACGTCACATAACTGTCATATAACTCTGTCTTAATGCGCTTGCCTTCAGCGAGGCACTAACTTGGTTTTGTAAATAACTCGTATCTAAACGACCAAACAATAGAGTGGAAATCGTAATGAAAAAAGTATTTGGCTTGTTAACCGCAGTAGGTCTAATGACAACACCACTTGCCCAGGCAAGCACAGTAACAGTATCAGGTTCGACATCTGTAGCACACGTGATGGAAGTGCTTGCAGAAAACTATCAAAACAACACTAACATCAGCGTTGAAGTGCAAAGTACAGGCTCATCAGCAGGTATACGAGCAGCTAAAGACGGCACCAGCATGATTGGTATGTCGTCACGCAACATAAAAGATAATGAATTAACGAGTGACACCAAAGAAATTGTTATTGCTCGTGATGGTATTGCCGCCGCGGTCAACAAAGCAAACCCAGTGCAAAGCCTAACTCAAGAACAAATATCAAAAATTTACCGTGGTGAGATTAAAAACTGGAACGAAGTCGGCGGTGAATCACGCCCAATCGTTGTCGTCACTCGTGAGAATGGATCCGGTACTCGCGGTGCATTTGAAGAGATAATGAAACTTCAACGCACGATTAACGGCCACAAGGTCACCGCAATTTCTCCGACCGCTCAAGTAGGTAATGGTAACGGTATGATCAAAACCATAGTCGCTAATAACCCATTTGCTATTGGCTATATCTCTCTTGGCAGTGTTGATGACAGCTTACGTGCCATTGCAGTAGACGGTGTCGCTGCGACAGAAGGCAACATAGTGGCTGGTGACTACCAAATCGCACGTCCTTTCATCGTGTTAGTAGATAAAAATGCGCCAGACAATGCCAGTACATTCATTAACTATATTCTGTCTGAAGATGGCCAAAAAATAGTGTCTGAACAAGGCTACATCAGCGTTCAATAAATCGTACCAAGATACAGAGGAATTAATACTCCTCTGTATCAACGAGATCATTTTAGATAGATGTTGAGGTTAAGTGATGACAACTGCCAGTAAAGTCCAGCGCCAAGGGCTTCAGCTCGCCCCAGCAAAATCATACGACTTGAAAGAGATGGGGTTTCACCTTCTTTTCTTATGCAGCGCAATGGTCGGCATACTTTCAGTTGCGACTATAGGTTGGTTTGTCTTTAGCGAAGGCTTACCTGCTTTTAAAGAAGCCGGTGTTTCACAAATGCTATTAGGTAAAGAGTGGCTGCCACCAGCACTATTTGGCTTGCTACCTATGATGGTTGCATCGCTAATATCAACAGCTGGCGCCGTAATGATTGGTGTACCTATTGCGCTACTTACCGCGGTATTTCTTGCAGAGCTCGCACCAAATTGGTTGGCCAATATTATTCGCCCTGCCGTTGAGCTGCTTGCTGGTATCCCCTCTGTGGTTTATGGCTTCTTTGGCTTGGTGATTATCGTCCCCGCCATAGAAACGATATTTAACATCCCTGCGGGTAACACCATACTCGCGGGCGTCATCGTTTTAGCCATTATGATTTTACCGACCGTCATTACGATTTCAGAAACCTCCCTACGCGCCTTACCACCAATCTATAAAGAGGGAGCGCTCGCACTCGGTGCTTCGCATATCTACAGTATTTTTAAGGTACTAATACCGGCTGCACGAAGCGGTATTTACACTGGTATTGCGCTAGGTGTCGCCCGCGCGATAGGCGAAACCATGGCAATCATTATGGTGATGGGCAATGCCCCAGCAATGCCTGGCTCAATTTTAGAGCCCGCTAGAACCTTAACCGCCAATATCGCGATGGAGATGTCATACGCTACAGGCATTCATGCCAGCGCACTCTACTCTACGGGCATAGTGTTACTGGTATTTATCGTAATACTTAACGGTTCACTGCTTTATCTCAACAGAAAGCGAGCGCACTAATGTTAAAACTTTCACGAGACAACCAAGACAAATTGATGATGCTAGCCATCTGGTCTGCTGCGGCTACAACTCTGCTGTTTTTACTTTGGGTGGTATGGCACATATTAAGTAATGGCCTCGCTCACGTTAGCTGGGAATTCATTACTGGCGCTTACACTCGTATTGGTGAAGCATCTGGAATTTGGGCCATGATAGTATCCACCGTGTATATGGTCGGCCTATCACTCGCCTTTGCCGCCCCGATTGGCATTATGACAGCTATTTACCTAACGGAATATGCCGCTCCAGGCAGCCAAGTGGTTAAGGTGATCCGCTTTTGTACCGAATCATTAGCGGGCATCCCATCGATTGTTTATGGTCTATTTGGTATGACCTTCTTTGTCACCACACTTGGACTAGGCTTTTCTATTTTATCGGGAGCATTAACCCTAGCCATGCTAATTCTCCCCGTGATAATCCGTACAACTGAAGAAGCGCTGCTGTCAGTGCCTATGAGCTATCGTGAAGGCGGCTATGCCTTAGGTAGCTCAAAAATCTACACCATTTTTCGCTTAGTCCTGCCCAGCGCCCTACCAGGTATTGTAACTTCAATAATTTTAAGCACTGGACGAGTGATAGGTGAGTCAGCCCCCGTATTTTTAACCGCTGGTATGGTGACACAAATTCCAGAATCGGTGCTTGAATCAGGCCGCACCTTGACTGTACACCTTTATAAATTAACCCAAGAGCTATTTACCCAACATGAGTGGGATCAAGCTTATGCCACCGCGACGGTTTTGATTGTGCTGGTTCTCATCTTAAATATGGCGACGAAAGTGATTGCCTCACGTTTAAATAAATCATCCAAATAAGGTTATCTCCATGAATAAGCTAGAAGTGAACAACTTAAACCTATTTTACGGCGACAACCACGCGCTCAAAGATATCTCTTTAGCCATTCCAGCTCGCCAAGTAACCGCGTTAATTGGCCCGTCTGGTTGTGGTAAATCAACCTTACTTCGCACGTTAAACCGCATGAATGACTTAGTTGCGGGAGTAAAGATTAACGGTGACGTGATGTTTGAGGGCAGCAATATTTATCAAGATGTGGATGTTAAACACTTAAGAATGCGAGTTGGCATGGTGTTCCAAAAGCCTAACCCTTTCCCAATGAGTATTTATGAAAACGTCGCTTTTGGCCTTAAAGCTCAAGGTATTAAAGATAAAAAAATACTCGATGATACTGTTGAAAAATCGCTGCGTAGCGCCGCGTTGTGGGATGAAGTAAAAGACAGACTCAACACTCCGGCATTTGGATTATCGGGCGGGCAACAGCAACGCCTTTGTATTGCCCGTACAATCGCGATGAAACCTGAAGTGATTTTAATGGACGAGCCCACCAGCGCACTGGATCCGATTGCGACTCACAAGATTGAGATGCTAATGGATGAGCTTCGCAAACAATTTACCATTGTTATTGTGACTCACTCGATGAATCAGGCTAAGCGTATATCAGATAAAACGGCATTTTTCTGGATGGGCGAATTGGTTGAACATGGTGAAACAAGTCAGATATTTAACCAACCTATCGACTCTCGAACCCAAGGCTATGTTAGCGGTGAATTCGGTTAACGAATACCAATCACACCTATAGTACGATTGGTATAGCGATAGAAAATAGCAACAGACTATTCTATTGCTGCCACAGCAGTTCTAACTCAGCGAGGCCAACCAAGCTGAGCCTAACTAAACCATCAACGGATAATGGAAGTTTGGTTAGCTGACGATAAGCTATAGATAGCATGCCGAATGTGGCGGTGTCGATCACCACATTCTCTTCAGCACAATGAAGTCAGCTAACTAAGCACTGGGTGTTAGCTAACCGTCCATAACAAAGCGCTCTTAGGAGCGCTTTTCTTTACTGCTAGCAACTAAAGGGGAGTTGCACCTCTGGTAGTTCAAAAGCCTAAACCGTTTGGTATTGTCCAGCGTTCTATCAAGTATTATATCTGCTACTATTTTAGGTACTGACCGAATAGTAAACTAATCAATATTGCAGCCTACATTAAACCAAGCTAAGCAGATCTTTAATCAAGTTATGGCCCCAAAAATTAAGGTTATGCTATAGATAAACAAGCGCTCATTCCTAGACGGATGACTTAGCTTCCCCTTTGGAAATAACAATTTACCTACTGTATTTTTATTAATGACTTAGCGCTAAAGCACAAAAAACTAGTACCTAAGGTGGAAACCGCTAATAATTCTGACAATATAGACCAAAACTTAAAAGTGTAAACTTGTTAAAGCCGCATTATTAAGATAGCTTCGGTATATAGGTTTATTGAATAGAGAGGCGATCCGACATGGAAAGAACTAGAGAAGCTCAAGAACACCTTCAAAAAGAATTCGAAATCTACAACAATGCATCGACCAAGAAACTGCCCCCGCTTGATATTAATTGCCCTGAAAACCTTGAAACGATGCTCGAGTTTGTCACTCGTAGAGAGTCATTAAAACAAGCTAAAAAACTGAGTTCACCTCCAGCAACAAAACTTAAATCCGCTATCGCTGACACGCTACTTTTACTCGATAATTTTGATATAAAGCTTTCTAAAGAAAAAGGCGCTGCCGAGAAGTAAGTTTTGTAAAAAATATTAGGTTTAATTGGGCATAGATTAATTCATGCCTAATTACCCCCCTTACCCACCAACATCAACACAAACATATATCAACAGTGCATTAACCTTCCTTTTTTAAGGAATGACAGTTTCAATTTAAGAACTTGCCAACTGAAAATCTGTTCCTATAATGCCTAAAACCGGAGCGCCCCAAAACGCTGCGGTTTTTTTGTGCCTGAAATAAGCTCAGGAATTAATTTAATGCCCGATAAAAAATCTTTTTATCGGCGGTTTTGCTGCGCGCAAAATCCATGTGAGGAATAAACTATGCGTATTGAACAAGATATAAAGTTAGGTTTTAAAGATGTACTTATCCGACCTAAACGTTCAACGTTAAAGAGTCGTTCTCAAGTAGATCTAAACCGTCAATTTACTTTTAAGCACAGTGGTAAAACTTGGTCTGGTGTACCAATTATTGCCGCGAACATGGATTCTGTAGCCAGCTTTAAGATGGCAGCTAGCCTAGCTACACACAATGTTATGACAGCGGTTCATAAGCATTACACTGTTGAGCAGTGGGGCGAGTTTGTTGCCAGCCAACCTGCTGATGTACTACAACATGTGATGGTTTCAAGCGGTACCTCAGATGCTGACTTCATTAAGTTAAGTGAAATTTTAGCGCTTTCTGATGCGCTTAACTTTATCTGTATCGACATCGCTAACGGCTATTCAGAACATCTAGTCGATTACGTACGCAAAGTAAGACAATCTCATCCACAAACAGTCATAAGCGCGGGGAACGTGGTCACTGGTGATATGGTTGAAGAACTGATTATTGCCGGTGCAGATATCGTTAAAGTCGGTATTGGCCCTGGCTCAGTATGCACAACGCGTGTTAAAACTGGCGTTGGCTACCCACAACTTTCAGCCATTATCGAATGTGCTGATGCAGCCCACGGCTTAGGTGGACAGATTATTGGTGATGGCGGCTGTAGTTGTGCTGGTGATGTCGCTAAAGCCTTTGGTGGCGGTGCAGACTTTGTAATGCTTGGCGGTATGTTAGCTGGCCATGAAGAAAGCGGCGGCGAAGTTATTGAGCAAGATGGCAAAACCATGGTTAAGTTCTACGGCATGTCATCACAGTCAGCAATGGATAAACACTCTGGTGGCGTTGCTAAGTACCGCGCAGCAGAAGGTAAAACGGTATTACTGCCATTTAGAGGCAGCGTAGATAACACCATTAATGACATTATGGGTGGCGTACGATCTACTTGTACTTATGTTGGTGCTGCATCACTCAAAGAACTCACTAAACGCACCACGTTTATTCGTGTTCAAGAGCAGGAAAATAACGTTTACGGTAAAGAGTAAACTATAAAACAACTCATTTTATAGGGGCTTTAACAGAGCTCCTATTAAGTGGTTAACGCCAAGTTATAAAGATAATGTTCATACTCGATTTTTTGTCATTTGTATTACTTCCTCTAATCCCAACCGCCTTTTATAAATATATTCTCTACCAGATTAAAATAAAGCCCCCCCTCTAGTCACAGCACTCCAGATAATACATGACGATTAGCGGTGCTTACTTAAGCATATTTTTGATCTATATCAATTCCAAAACAGCTACCTTTGTTAAGTTAAGGTTAATGGCGGCATGTTCGCCCATGTTTTCGCTAGGAGGGCTTGTGAACTGGGACGATTTTTCCAAGTGGCAGTACTTATTAATAGAAAATATGTCGACGAGAGAGATTAAAGGTGAAGACTTTAGCTATCTATCGAATATTTTGCAGGCTGATGCGACGAGCATTACTGTTATCGATACTTGCCTAGAGAGACAACACACCTGGTCACCAGAGATCTCAACAAAAGATATCCCGCTTTACCAACAACACTGGCGGCATGATATTTTCTTTAATACTTACTTACGCAAAGGCCTGATAAATACTTCGCAAATAATGGAGAGCCTAGTTGATCCCGAGTTGATTTCGGACCAAATCTACAGTGAAAACTTACTGCCTTATGTTCGCTATCGTTCAAGCCTAATTCTACTTTTAGGCGTCAACCAGCACCTGTACCTGTTATTTACGGCTCACTCGCTTAACAAGGTATTTAGTCGTAGCGCACGACGATTACATGAGAAGCTAGGCCATTCAATGCAACCATGGGTTAGTGCTTTTCACGCTAAACAATTAGCAAGTATGGAGCAAGATAAAGCCCTTTGTCGCTGCCAAGAACATTTTCCACTGACGATCAGGCATAGACCGATCAAGTTAACGCCTGCTGAATACCAGGTGCTGAGCTTATTAATCAGTGGTCATTCGGGCTCTGATATCGCAGATATTCGAAACGTCAGCAAGGAAACCATAAAGAGCCAGATAAAAAGCGTACTACACAAAACGGGCTCTAAGCATCAAAATCAATTGTTGTGGCGCTATAACCATGATGAGCTGGTGGTGACAATCGGCCTTAATAGTTAGGTCTCGTCAATTGGCTATTACAAAAAAAGCCTGCCGATATCTGCAGGCTTTACTCATTAAAGCACTAAAGAGAGTTATGGCTTAACTTGCTTAATTGCAATAGCAAAGGCCGAGAACTCATCAGCCCCATCTTGCCATTGAGATACCACCACCATTAGGTCTTTATCTTGGTTCATAGCCCACTTATCTTCGTCACCAACAAATAACCCATCCACTAGACTCATCTGCATAGATTGGTCAGTTAACGTCTCATTTTCGGACGTTGCCACATGGCTCCATACAGCAAGACCATCAGCATTAATATCCAGTTCGACAATCCAATAGCCAAAACCATCGGTGTTCATGCTGCCATCGTCTGGCATCTGTAAGTTATATAGGCGCCAACTTCCCTCTAGATCCGCAATAGTTGGATTTTCATTGGCACGCAATAGTACCGACATATTCTGTCGAGTTGCTTTAAAGCTATGGCGCAAAATGACATCTTTACCGCGAGAAAGGTAAGTCACCGCAGACTCATCGTCATCTTCGATGGTGATCTTACCCATCTCATTCATAGCAAATTGAACCGTTTCTACCTCATTACTCGCTTGCTGATTACCAACTGTTAGCTCTGTAATGTCAGCCTTACCCTGGTCATCAATCACAAGCTTATCGATCCACACACCAAACTCGTTCTGATTAAAGTTAGCGCTCACAGGGGTTTCAACTCCAGTACCCCACCACAGTCCTTCGAGATCGCTAAGCTGTTGGCCACCAGCTAACTTTATCGAAAAGCCAAGTTCCTGCTCGCCCTCTTCACTAAAGTAATTGGCAATCTTGTCTTTATTACTGCTTAAACCCATATCGAGATTGTCTATCTCAGTAAAGCTCAGCATGCCGCTTTCACTTAAGTTAACTTTAAATGTGTCAGTATCTAGATCCCCAGCACTCTTTACCTTAGCCGCCATAGTGACATTACCCGCGGCGTCGATAGTCCACTCTTCAACCACATAATTAAAGGCATCCGGTGAGTATGTGCCGGCAACGGGGATAGAGAAGAAGACCGTATGCCACTGCCCAGTCAAATCCGTTAATTGATATCCCCGACTCTGACCGAAGTGGGCTAACGCATCATCAGCATCGACCAGATCTTCAGCCTCCAATCCTGATGCGACAAGTGCTTGCCCAGCCTGCTCATCAAAATTATCTGCTGTAGGGTCCACCTGATGGCCCGCCAGCGTTTCATGGATATCATCCGCTAATTGAATTCCTGTATCGGGGTCATTATCTGTATCGAGCGACTGCAGTAAGCGCAAGGTGTTAATCACTCCAGTATTATCAGCCGAATCTGTTTGGTACAAATCCATCGGTGTCACTTCTTCCTGACCCGCGACAATTGGAAAACGCGTAGCGCCTATGTAGAATTCTACAGACTCACCCTCGTTATAATTAAACTGTCCCTGAGCGTTCGTGACACCACTATGATCCGCAGTTTCATAGCCCATTCCCGCTACTGGACTATCCGAAAATATTCCCGTCAATACTGTTGGCTGTGGCTCTGGAGCCGGCGGTTGGGTGGCGTTATCGCTGTCGCTACCGCAGCCAGTAAGAGCTAGTATGCTACTCACAGCCAAGGCCGATACGCTAAGCCTTATTAGTTTTTTCATTATTTATCTCCTTGATATTGGCCTATGGATAGCATGTGATAAGCCTGTCATTACAGCATCCCCCTTAAGGGGGATAACATAGGAGAAAGTAAGATCTCTAAAACAAAGAAACCTCCACAAGGGAGGTTTCTAATCATTAAATGATAAATTTAATTCTATCTGTTACTCAACCGTCACTGACTTAGCCAAATTACGTGGCTGATCGACATCGGTACCTTTAATCAAGGCTACGTGATAAGACAGTAACTGTAGTGGAATGGTGTAGATTAACGGTGCCATAAACTCATCACAGTGTGGAACCGGAATCACCTTCATGGTGTCATCCGACTCGAACTCTGCGTCTTTATCGGCGAATACATACATCAAGCCACCGCGAGCACGTACCTCTTCAACGTTAGACTTTAGTTTCTCTAATAGCTCATTGTTTGGTGCAACTACGATAACCGGCATATCTGCGTCAATCAGTGCTAATGGACCATGCTTAAGCTCACCAGATGCATAAGCCTCGGCGTGGATATAAGAGATCTCTTTAAGCTTAAGCGCACCTTCCATTGCGATGGGGTACTGATCACCACGCCCTAAAAATAGTGCATTGTGCTTATCGGCAAAATCTTCAGCAAGTTCGGCAATCGCATCGTCTAAACCTAGTGCTTGCTCTACTTTAGCTGGCATAGAAAGCAAGCTTTGGCTGATCTGAGCTTGCATCTCATCAGACATACCATTGTAACGGCCAATAGCAGATGTCAGCATTAATAGACCCGCTAACTGCACAGTGAAGGCTTTAGTTGACGCTACGCCAATCTCGGCGCCTGCTTTCATCATGTAAGCCATATCTGACTCACGTACGAGTGATGAACCCGGCGCATTACAAATCGTTAGTGTTGCCTTGTAACCCATCTCTTTCGCTAAACGCATTGCCGCTAAGGTATCGGCGGTTTCACCAGACTGTGAAATAGTAACGAGTAAGCTGTTAGGGAATAGGTGAGATTTACGGTAACGGAACTCAGAAGCAATCTCGACATTACAAGAAACACCCGCCCAATCTTCTAACCAGTAACGCGCAGCCATACCAGCATGGTAGCTGGTACCACAGGCAATAATCTGTACGTGCTTAATGTCTTTTAGGAATTCAGCTGCGTTGTCACCAAAGGCAGTATCAAGTACTTTACCACCCGCAATACGGCCTTCAAGTGTACGAGCGATAGCAGTTGGCTGCTCGTAGATCTCTTTTAGCATATAGTGACGGTATTCACCTTTGTCGCCAGCGTCATGAGTTACTTCAGACTCTTTAACTTCACGCTCAACCGCATTGCCGTCCACATCATAAATATTCACGGTCCGACGCGTCACTTCAGCAACATCGCCTTCTTCTAAGAAAGCAAAAGAGCGTGTCACAGGTAAAAGTGCTAGCTGATCAGAAGCAACGAAGTTTTCACCTAGGCCATAACCAATAACGAGTGGGCTGCCAGAGCGAGCCACTATCATACGCTCACAGTCACGACGGTCGATAACCACAGTGCCGTAGGCACCTTCTAGTTGCTTAACGCTTGCTTGAACCGCTGCAAGTAGCGTGTCATGTGTCTTTAACTCATGATGTACTAAGTGACAAATTACCTCGGTATCTGTGTCTGATGCAAAGGTATAGCCTAAGCCTTTTAGCATCTCACGCAGTTTATTGTGGTTTTCGATAATGCCGTTGTGAACGACTGCTATATCACCTTCAGATAAATGAGGGTGTGCATTACGCTCACTCGGCTCACCATGAGTTGCCCAGCGTGTATGCGCAATACCTGTACCACCAGCAAGTGGTGCAATATCGAGTGCAGCCGATAACTCTTGTACCTTGCCCACACGGCGAGTTCTATTGAGCTCACCATTATTTAATACCGCAACACCCGCAGAGTCATATCCACGGTATTCAAGGCGTCTTAGCCCTTCCACAAGAATTTCAGCTACATCTCTTTGTGCTACAGCACCAACGATTCCACACATATTATTTACCTAGACTCTCTTTGTGAGAGATAAATTTAAAGTTAAAAATTGAATTTTAAAATGGATAACGCGATTAATCAGAGATGATGACTCTGAATACGTTACCCTGCATAAGGTGCTAGAATAACTCGCACACCATGCTTAGAAATGATGTCTAGCGCTTCACTCGGTAACCTATCATCGGTGACTAACACGCTGATTTTGCTCCAGGGTAGTTCAAGGTTTGGAATGCGTCTACCCAGCTTTTCTGACTCGAGCATCACCACCACTTCTCGTGACACTTCCGCCATCACCTTGCTTAAACCAGTCAGTTCATTAAAGGTTGTCGTGCCACGCTCAAGATCGATACCGTCAGCACCGATAAACAGCTGATCAAAGTTATATGAACGCAACACTTGTTCGGCAATCTGTCCTTGGAAAGACTCAGAATGCGGATCCCAAGTGCCGCCCGTCATTAATAGCGTCGGCTCATTTTCTAGCTCATGAATCGAATTAGCCAGAGCAAGGGAGTTAGTCATCACTAATAAACCACGCTTAGCATTAAGCTCACCAATCAAACCTGACGTAGTACTGCCGCTATCGATAATAATGCGATTATGGTCGTTAATCAGCTGAGCAGCCGCCTTTGCGATAGATAACTTATTCGGTGCTATTTTGGCTGTAAACTGCTGGGTAACTTCATCAGGCACGGCGACGGCGCCACCATAACGACGCAGTAAAAGTCCGGTTTTTTCTAATGTGGCTAAGTCTTTGCGAATGGTGACTTCAGAAGTTTCAAAACGTAGGGACAACTCTTCAACACTCACCTCTCCTTGCTGGTTAAGCAGGCTAATAATGCTGTGACGTCGTTGTTGAGTGTTTCGTTTGTTCATAAAACCTTTCGCTAAGTTTCGATTCGAAAGGCATATTATAGTGAAACGAAACTTATTTGCCAGTTTTTGATGATAATGAGTGTTTCAGTAAAAAATCATCAATACAAAAAAGCCCCAACCCTAAGGTTGAGGCTTTAGCAGTCATTAGACTTGCAGCTTTCGTTAGAACTTAGCTTCTAGCGCTAGGCTAAAGTGACGCCCTTCACCTACAGTCACATCGGTATTAGTACCGCCCGCTAGGTAATCAGCATCGAATAGGTTTTTCACGTTTACACGAACGCTGACATCACTCCCCATTACGTCCATAGTGTATGCAGCGCCCATATCGAAGCGTACATAACCATCTTTACTAATCGTATTGCTGGTATTAGCAAAACGCTCACCCACATAGAGAGCACCAAAGTTTAATGCTAAATCATCGGTCATCTCATAACGCGTCCATACGTTTGCAGACCACTCAGGCGCATCAACAGGAGTCTTACCGTTCAAGCTATCCGTTTCAGGGCGATGATACTCAGCATCGAGATACATCATAGAACCTGTCATAAACCAGCTATCGCTAACTTGGCCTTGGGCACCCATCTCGAAACCTTTATGGCGCTGCTCACCTGACTGAGTCGTAATAGTTTCTGAACTACCTTCAATCTCTTCAGTTACCGTCACATTTGATACTGTGATATCAAATACGGCACCGGTTAACAGTAGGCTACCGTCAAACAGTTCCCACTTAGTGCCAACTTCATACTGCTCGCCGTATTCAGGATCGAGATTCTTACCATCATTAACGTCATCAATGTTGTTCACTATCCCTTGAGGGGTAAAACTCTTAGAGTAGTTAACGTAGATGCTGCCGTTATCCGCAGGTGAGTAGATCACACCAAATTTAGGCGATACCGCATAACTATTATTACCCGAACCTTCTTTCTTCTGTTCGTCGTAACGTACACCAGCAAGCACTTGCCACTCATCGGTAATCGTCACTAAGTCTTGAACATAGAAACCGTAGTGCTTGTATTCACTTTCGTATTTGGTTGCATCACTGTTGTAATCAAGATCTGGCCTAGGGACAGCCTGACCAGGCATGACTAATTGGTTTTTCTCACCCGACTCTTTGAGCTGACCATAGTAGTAATCAAGCATGTTGGCGCCAACAAGCAACTGGTGTTCTATATCACCGGTGTAGATATTACCAGTGAAATCAACAAAGCCGGTTTTGTGCTGCCAGTCGTCATAACGGTCAAATGGACTAATATAATAACCATCTGTAAACGGATCTTCAGAGCCACTGATAAGTGATGGCGAAGAATCTAAACGTTGACGATTAAACTGCTGATCGTTATAACCCGCTTTAACTTGCCAGTCATCGGTTAGGTTATAAAGCAGCTCAGCACCTAAGTTAGAGATGGTGTTGTCGGTAAATGCCCATGGCTGATCCCAAATAATGTCACGGCCACCAATCAAGTCACCACTACTGTTTAGCCAACCACCGCGATCAATTCCAGTTTTATCTTGGGTGTGATCATATTTAAGCGATAGTAATAGGTCATCGGTAATATCAAACTCTAGGTTTAAATAGCCTAACCAACGGTCACGCTCTTGATTTGTGCCATCTTGGTACTCACGCCAGTAAGTCGTGTCCTGCTTAACTAAGACTGTACGGTAACGAATAGTCTCAGCTTCGTTGAGGCTACCACCCGCATCAAGTTGGAAACGGGTAGAACCATGCTCATCGGTATCAAAGCCAATATCTAGCATCGTCTCGTAAGTAGGCTTCTTGGTAACCATGTTGATCAAGCCGCCAGGGCCTGACTGGCCATAAAGCATACTTGACGGACCTTTAAGCACTTCAACTTGCTGTAGTGTTTCAATAGGCTGTACGTAGTGAGACCACTGCTGCTGACCATTGATCAAAAAGCCTGAACCAGAAGAAAGTTCGAAACCACGAATATTAAATACTTGGCGATTCCATTTTTCAGATCCCCCCGTCACACTCGAGTCGTTAACCAGCACTTCAGAAAGGTTAGTCGCTAGCTGTTCATCAGTAACAAAGTCAGGGATAACGGTGACAGATTGAGGCGTGTCTAAGATATCGATATCACCACGCATAGCACCTGAAGATGAGCCAACGTTGTAATCGTTAAAGCTACGACCCATAACGCTAATACGCTCGATATTTGGCTCAGCGACAATAGCAGCTCCAACACTAGCATCCTCAGCAAAAACAGAAGATGAAGCCAATCCAGCAACAATTGCAAGCCCTAAACGTGAAAACTTAAATGACGTCCCAACAGACATATCCAACCCCAAAATGACACATGAATGTATTAATTGAGTCGCAATATAAATGAGAATTATTTTTATTTAAGTTTCTTTACACTTCTTTACGATTTATAGTGACGCACTTCAAACTTACCATTACGGTGTAACCTTGATGCATATAAATGTATTAGTCGGTCTCTACCTTTTATGTGTTAATTTTCCAATGAACGGATAGGACACAATCTTACTCATTCAAATTAAAAACAAAAAAACGACCATAAGGTCGTTTCTTTAAACGTCGGTATTAACTATTTCTTATTTTTAATAGGACGCGCCCATCCCGTTAAATGACGCTGCTTAACACGCGTAATCACTAACTCATCGGCTGCAACATCTTTAGTAATGGTGGAACCTGCACCTAAGGTGGCCCCTTTACCAATAGTAACCGGAGCAACTAACTGAGTATCACTACCAACAAAGACGTTGTCTTCAATAATCGTCTGGAACTTGTTAGCACCATCATAGTTACAAGTAATAGTACCCGCGCCAATGTTCACACCTGAGCCGATAGTTGCATCACCAATATAGGCTAAGTGACCCGCCTTTGACCCCTTGCCGAGTACCGCTTTTTTCATTTCGACAAAATTACCAACATGAGCATCTTCTTTCAGCTCAGCACCTGGGCGAAGACGAGCAAAAGGTCCTGCACTCGCCGCAACACCAACTTTAGCGCTCTCAACGATTGAGTACGGCTTGATCACCGCGTTGTCGGCAATATCACAATCAATAAGGATCGCACCTGCACCAATGCTTACGTTGTTGCCAATTGTTACCTTACCTTCAATAATGACATTGACGTCAATCATCACATCCATGCCAACGGTTACGTCACCACGAATATCGATACGGGCGGGATCGCGCAGGTTGGCTCCTTCAAGCATCAGCTTTTCAGCCGCGCGCACCTGGTAAGCACGCTCAAGTTGCGCCAACTGTACGCGGTTATTAGCGCCTTCAACTTCCACTGCAGACTCAGGCTGTGCAGTAGTAATCGCCACACCATCATTGTGCGCCATGGCAACGATATCAGTAAGGTAATACTCACCTTGAGCGTTGTCTGACGACAACTGACCTAACCAAGCTTTAAGTTGCTTACCCGGAGCCGCCATAATACCGGTATTAATTTCATTAATTGCTAGCTGCTCAGCATTGGCATCTTTTTGCTCGATAATACCAACTACGTTTCCGCCTTCTCTAACTATGCGGCCATAGCCAGTTGGATTTGGCAAGTTAACGGTTAAGATAGCGAGACCATTATCTTTACGAGCAGCCAGTAGAGACTCAAGCGTAGCGGCTTGGATCAACGGCACGTCACCATAAAGGATCAGCACGGTATCATCGTCGTTAATGTTGTCATTCGCCTGCGCTACCGCGTGGCCTGTACCCAATTGCTCTGCTTGTAGTACCCAGTTAAGCTGCTGCTCACCCAATTTTGCTTGTAACTTGTCGGCGCCATAGCCGTAAACCAGCTGGATAGCATCACTGCCCACTTGATGCGCAGTATCGATTACATGCTGAACCATGCTCTTATGAGCGATAGGGTGGAGAACTTTTGGAAGATCTGAGCGCATGCGGGTTCCCTTGCCTGCGGCCAAAATCACTACATTCAGTGCCATTGGTTTATATCCTTGAGCTAATGCTTAAGCTAGTATTTGAGCTAATATTAGAAAATGAGGTCTTTTTAGATTGTTGATTTTAAGCGATACCAGTATTAAAAGCGACTCGATAACGATACCAGCATTAAAAGGTGATGGTTTTATCTGCCACTAGTACCCATTGAGCAAGATCATCCATAGTCGCTTCCTCGCAACCTTCAATGACTTTCAGATCTGCCACTCCACGAGCTTGCATGCAAGATCCACAAAACTTAATTTGTGTTTTTTGTGCGGCAACAATCTCTAGCATCTGTTGAATATTATAGCCTTCAGTAGGTTTCTGATTAGGTAGAACTGCAGTAACGGCATCAGACAGTAAAAATAGGCTCACTCGAACGGGTGAATAGTCTTGCTCGTTGAGCTGTATAGCCAATCGAAGGGCATTAAACAACTTTTCTGTACCATAGGGGGCATCATTAACAATTATCAGTACGTGCTGCATGGAAGAACTCTCAAGCATAAAATTAATCCCTGAGGGTAACACTCAAATTAGCCAAGGGTTCTTACTTAGATCACGTTCTGACGTTATGCCGATTGCGGAAAAGAGTTCTTCAGACAGTTAAATATACCAGCCGCTAGGACGTGACCTCGTCACGGCTAGAGCGTCACTACGTTCCTGCTAGATCCTATAAGAGCAGCATCAGCTGTCCTAAGGTGGCTAATACCAAGGCTGGTGGGCAAAACAACCTAGAGTAGATTGATGAGAAGGGTCACAGAAGCTCTCGCTAAACTTAGCTTTTATCTTTTCCGTGAGTGAGCTTGCGAACGTTCCGTTATCCGTCAGTAAAGCGTTTGCTTTTCCTATCATCTAGAGCCTTCTTTTCCGTAAGCGTAGCGTTCCGTAAGTGACGCAGTCACGTTCCCTAGGCCGCAGGCCGTTCGTCTTTGTCTTTCCTAGCACCTAGGACCTTTCTTCGCTTTTCCTAGGGCCTGCTTTTAACCTTCTTTTAGACACAAATACCAAAACTAACCATCCATGGGTTTTGGCATAAGTGTTCCAGACACAAATACCAAAACTAACCATCCATGGGTTTTGGCATAAGTGTTCCAGACACAAAAAAGGCGACCATCCGTTAAGAAGGTCGCCTTTTTTCTTCAAACAATAACCTATCTGGCAAGGTTCTTCTTGATGATCTCGACAACGCGCAACTGGGCAATAGCTTGAGCTAACTCAACTTCTGCCGCAGCATAGTTAAAGTCACCACCTGCATTTGCCATATGAGCTTCTGCACGGTGCTTGGCTTCTATAGCTGCCTGCTCATCAATCTCATCGGCACGCATAACGACGTCAGCCAATACTGAAATTGAAGAAGGTTGTACTTCCAGAATACCACCTGAAAGATAAAACACCTCTTCGCTTCCATCTTGTTTGACGATGCGCGCCATGCCAGGCTTGATACTTGTCAACAGAGCTGCGTGACCAGGCATAATACCTAGTTCACCTTCTGTTCCTGATACTTGTAGCTGAGCTACTCGACCAGAAAAGATATGACTCTCTGCGCTTACCATATCAAGCTGTACTGTCATGGCTGCCATCCGTTCTCCTTAAACTAAGTCAAAGACTTAGTTATTTTTTGTTAGCTTTCTCAACAGCTTCGTCGATTGAACCAACCATGTAGAACGCTTGCTCAGGAAGGCTATCAAACTCACCCTCTAGAATGCCCTTAAAGCCACGAATGGTGTCTTTAAGAGAAACGTACTTACCTGGAGAACCGGTGAATACTTCTGCTACGAAGAATGGCTGAGAAAGATATTTTTCAATCTTACGAGCACGGGCAACGGTCGTCTTATCTTCATCAGATAATTCGTCCATACCTAGAATCGCAATAATATCTTTCAGCTCTTTGTAGCGCTGAAGTACAGTCTGCACACCGTTAGCAACATCATAGTGCTCTTGACCAACAACCAATGGATCTAGCTGACGTGAAGTCGAATCCAATGGGTCAACCGCTGGGTAAATACCCATAGAAGCGATGTTACGTGACAATACAACAGTCGCATCTAAGTGAGCGAAGGTTGTTGCTGGTGACGGATCGGTCAAATCATCCGCAGGTACGTAAACGGCTTGGACAGAGGTAATAGACCCTGACTTAGTCGATGTAATACGTTCCTGAAGTACACCCATCTCTTCAGCCAATGTTGGCTGGTAACCTACTGCTGATGGCATACGGCCTAGCAGTGCAGATACTTCAGTACCTGCCAAGGTGTAACGATAGATGTTATCAACGAAGAAAAGAACATCTTTACCTTCGTCACGGAACTTCTCAGCCATGGTTAGACCGGTAAGTGCCACACGTAGACGGTTTCCTGGAGGCTCGTTCATCTGACCATAAACCATGGCCACTTTGTCGAGAACACCAGAATCTTTCATCTCGTAGTAGAAGTCGTTACCCTCACGAGTACGCTCACCTACACCAGCAAATACAGATAAACCTGAGTGTGCTTTAGCGATGTTGTTAATAAGTTCCATCATGTTGACGGTCTTACCAACACCAGCACCACCAAACAAACCAACTTTACCACCTTTAGCGAATGGACAAACAAGGTCGATAACCTTGATACCCGTCTCTAAAAGTTCAGTTGAGCTTGATTGGTCTTCATATGAAGGGGCTTCACGGTGAATAACATAACGCTCTTGTTCACCGATTTCGCCACATTCATCAATAGGTTGACCTAATACGTTCATGATACGGCCTAGGGTTTTTTCCCCAACCGGAACAGAAATAGGTGAACCAGAGTTTACAACCTCAAGACCACGACGCAGACCGTCTGAAGTACCCATAGCGATGGTACGAACTACACCACCACCAAGTTGCTGCTGAACTTCCAGCACCAAGCCTTCACTTTCGATCTTTAGAGCGTCATATATCTGAGGTACGGAATCTTGTGGAAACTCAACGTCCACAACCGCGCCAATTACTTGGACAACAGTACCTGTACTCATGATAAATCCTCTAAAACTTGTATTCGTTACCTAGCCTAAACCGCAGCAGCGCCAGCAACAATTTCCGACAGTTCCTGCGTAATAGCAGCCTGACGAGCCTTGTTGTAAACTAACTGCAAGTCACTAATAAGATCACCAGCGTTGTCTGTTGCAGACTTCATAGCAACCATACGGGCCGCTTGTTCGGATGCAATATTTTCGACAACACCTTGATAAACTTGAGATTCAACAAAACGAACTAGCAAAGTATCTAACAATAACTTTGGATCTGGTTCGTAGATATAATCCCACTGATGAGTAAACTCATCTGCTTCTGACTTAGGCAAAGGTAGCAGCTGTTCGATCACAGGAGTTTGCGACATAGTATTAACGAACTTGTTAAATACCACGTACAAACGATCCAGCTTGCCTTCGTTGTATGCTTCTAGCATCACACGTACTGTTCCGATCAGGTCAGCGAGCTTAGGAGCGTCGCCTAAACCAGATGCTTGAGCAGGTACGATTCCGCCAAAATTAGTGAAGAACTGTACGCTTCGTGCGCCGATAGGGCAGAATTCAACTTCTACACCAGCTGCACGTTGCTGCTTCACGTCTGCGATAACCTTTTTGAAAAGGTTAACGTTCAGACCACCACAAAGACCACGGTCGGTTGACACAACAATGTAACCAACACGCTTAGCCTCTCTCACCTCTAAATAGGGGTGTTTATACTCGAGAGAACCTTGCGCCACGTGACCGATCACCTTACGCATATTTTCTGCATATGGACGGCTTGCTGCCATGCGTTCCTGCGCTCTGCGCATTTTGCTGGCGGCAACCATTTCCATAGCGGATGTGATCTTCTGAGTGTTTTGAACACTCGCGATCTTGGTTTTAATCTCTTTAGCGTTGGCCATCTTAACTCTCCAATTCTGGACCTGAGGTGCCAAAGGCACCTCGTTCGATTACCAGGTTTGGGTTTCGACGAACTTATCGAGGCCGGCTTTCAACTCACCTTCGATATCGGCATTATAATTGCCAGTATCGTTAATGGTCTTCATAAGCTCAGCATGCTCGCTGTTCATGAAAGAGAGCAAAGATGCTTCGAAATCACCAATCTTATTAAGCTCAACGCTCTTTAGGTAACCTTTTTCAGCTGCGAAAATAGACACAGACTGATCAGCTACGCTCATAGGGGCGTATTGCTTTTGCTTCATAAGTTCGGTAACACGCTCACCATGCTCAAGCTGAGCACGTGTTGCATCATCTAAATCAGATGCAAACTGTGAGAACGCTGCAAGCTCTCGATACTGTGCAAGTGCGCTACGAATACCGCCTGACAGTTTCTTGATGATCTTAGTCTGAGCCGCACCACCAACACGAGAAACCGAAATGCCTGGGTTAACAGCAGGACGTAGTCCAGAGTTAAACAGGTCTGTTTCAAGGAAGATCTGACCATCTGTAATCGAAATTACGTTGGTCGGTACGAATGCAGATACGTCACCCGCTTGAGTTTCAATAATCGGCAGAGCAGTCAAAGAACCCGTTTGGCCTTTCACTTCACCTTTAGTGAACTTCTCAACATACTCGGCGTTAACACGTGAAGCACGTTCCAACAGACGAGAGTGTAGATAGAAAACATCACCTGGGTATGCTTCACGTCCTGGTGGACGCTTAAGTAGCAATGAGATCTGACGGTAAGCAACTGCTTGCTTAGACAAATCATCATAGACAATCAGTGAATCTTCACCGCGGTCGCGGAAGTATTCACCCATTGAACAACCAGAGTATGGAGCCAAATATTGCAGTGCTGCAGCTTCAGAAGCTGTAGCAACAACAACAATGGTGTTCGCCAAAGCGCCATGTTCTTCTAGCTTGCGTACCACGTTAGCAATGGTAGAAGCCTTTTGGCCTACCGCTACGTATACACACTTAATGCCAGTATCTTTTTGATTGATAATTGAATCGATCGCTAGAGCGGTTTTACCGATCTGACGGTCACCAATAATCAATTCACGTTGTCCACGACCGATTGGGATCATAGAGTCAACGGCTTTATAACCAGTTTGCACTGGCTGATCTACTGACTGACGTTCAATAACACCTGGTGCGATTACTTCAACAGGAGAGAAACCATCGTTGTCGATAGGTCCTTTTCCGTCGATTGGCTCACCCAATGTGTTGACTACGCGACCTAAAAGACCACGGCCAACTGGGACTTCCAAAATACGACCAGTGGTTTTAACTTTATCGCCTTCTGCCAACGTGGCATAAGGACCCATCACTACGGCACCGACAGAATCACGTTCTAAGTTCAACGCGATTGCGAAACGGTTACCAGGCAGCTCGATCATTTCACCCTGCATAACATCGGCTAGGCCGTGAATGCGGATGATGCCGTCACTTACTGCAACGATAGTACCTTCGTTGCGAGCTTCACTAACGACTTCGAACTGCTCGATCCGCTGTTTAATCAGATCGCTGATTTCAGTGGAATTCAGTTGCATGCTCAAACTCCCAATTACGATTGCAGTGCATCAGACAGACGCGAAATTTTTCCGCGGACCGAGCCATCAATGACTAAGTCTCCTGCCGTGATAATTACACCAGCAATAAGGCTGGTATCTATACTGCAATTCAGCTTAACTTTGCGTGCTAGACGTTTCTCTAAAGAAGCGCTCAGCGCTTGTAGTTGCTCAGAGGTTAGCTCCGTCGCTGAAACGATATTCGCTTCAACTTCTTTCGCATACTCACGTTGCAGCTCAACAAATTGTTGAGCAACAGCAGGTAGCGCAACTAAACGACCGTTTTCAGCCATTACCTTTAACAGGTTCTGAACTTGCTCGTTGATTTGCTCGCCACAAACTCCAATAAAGAGTTCAACAAGCTTACCATTGGCTAAAGAGCCAGACAGTAAAGGCTGCATAGTTTCGTTTTCACTCACTAATGCGGCAAAGCTCAGCATTTCTGCCCAACTATCTACTGCTTTGTGTTCAAGAGCTAATTCAAAAGCTGCCTTTGCGTAAGGACGAGCGATGGTGGTTATTTCAGCCATAACTCAATCTCCTTATTTAAAGTTCAGCAACTAGTTTATTAACTATGTCACTGTGGGCGGCTTCATCAATCGAACGTTCAAGAATCTTTTCTGCGCCAGCAATTGCTAGTACAGCAACTTGCTTACGCAAGTCTTCTTTCACGCGATTACGTTCGTTTTCAATTTCAGCATGTCCCTGAGCAATAATTTTCGCTCGCTCGGTATCTGCTTCAACTTTTGCTTCATCAACGATTTGAGCCTTGCGCTTATTAGCTTGCTCAATGATTTCGTTTGCTGTTGCTTTTGCGTCTTTTAGCTGCTCCGTGGCTTTAACCTGAGCTAACTCTAAATCTTTTGCAGCACGTCCTGCATCAGCTAGACCATCAGCAATTTTCTTCTGGCGTTCTTCGATAGCGTTCATCAATGGCGGCCATACAAACTTCATGCAAAACCACACAAAGAGAAGAAAAGAAATCGCTTGGCCTAGCAGGGTAGCGTTAATACTCATAACGACAACTCCTTCTAAGGGGGACGATTAGCCTGCTAATTGACCTAAGAACGGGTTAGCGAATACGAAGAATAATGCAACACCAACTGCAATCATTGAGATCGCATCAAGTAGACCAGCTACAATGAACATTTTAGTTTGAAGTGCAGGGGCAAGTTCTGGCTGACGAGCAGAAGCTTCTAGGAATTTACCACCTAGAATAGCAAAGCCAATACCAGTACCTAGCGCTGCTAAGCCGATCATAATTGCAACAGCTATTGCTGTAAAGCTAATTACAGTTTCCATTTTATCTCCGGTAAATATCTAATTTTATTAAATTAATGGTCTTCATGTGCCATGCTTAGATATACAATCGTAAGCATCATGAAGATAAACGCCTGCAGCACAATAACCAAAATATGGAAAATGGCCCAAGGCACTGATAGTGCAAACTGTGCCCACCAAGGCATCAGTGCTATCAGAATAAAGATCAACTCACCTGCATACAGGTTACCAAACAGACGAAGCGATAATGAAATCGGCTTCGCAATCAGGGTAACTGTTTCCAACACAAAGTTGATTGGAATCAGAGCCCAGTGATTGAAAGGCTGCATGGTCAGTTCTTTAGTGAACCCACCAAACCCTTTAACCTTGATACTGTAGAAAACAATTAACGCAAACACACTTAAAGCTAAGCCCAAAGTAACGTTCAAGTCAGTTGTAGGTACAATCTTTAGGTAAGGTACGCCTAATAATCTGTTTGCGGCCTCAGGTATAAAGTCAACAGGAATCAAGTCCATTAAGTTCATCAGGAAAACCCAGACAAAAATAGTTAGACCTAATGGTGCAATAACCGCGTTCCGCCCATGAAATGAGTCTTTAACGATTTTATCAACACCTTCCACGCACATTTCAACGAAACATTGAAGTTTGCCTGGAACACCAATTGTTGCCTTTTGTCCTACTTTGTAGAAAACCCACAAAAATAGAACCCCTAGACCTACTGAAAACAAAAGTGAGTCAATGTGCCAAGTCCAAAATCCCGCATCTTGACATGCATGGTTAAAAGCAATTCCACTATCCGTGGAACACATTTTCGCATTAGTCAGGTGATGCTGGATATAGTCGGAAGCCGTTATAGTTAACGTGTCATCCCCAGTTGTCGCCATGATTAATCTCACTTAATTTTGTTTGAAGTATAAAGGGGCTGTCCAAGGTACGATTAACACCAGTAAATAACTGACGAATAACGGCATAAATGACGATTTCATCAAGCTAAACGCAAGTGAAAATAACACTATGGTTAACAGCAACTTTACCGCTTCCCCCAGGAAAAAAGACCGTACGACTTTTCCTGATGCTTGTGCCCCCGCATGGGAGAAAGCTAGGGTTGCGAACACAAAATTAGGGAGTACTGCAATAGCACCACCTGCCAAAGCAGATATGCCATACGGCCCCCCCCACATAGCAAAAAAGAAAACTGAAACACATCCAGCCATCGCTGCCTGTAGTAAAACTATTTTATAGGCTGACCACCGGCCACGACGTGCTAAAACTTTGCTCAATTTACCTTCTCCGCATTATAACTTCTTGTTTCGATGTACGGATTACAAATATCCGTATAAACCCGAGGTACAAAAAGCTTGCGAAAGTATACCGTTTCAGGCATTCAAAGCAAGTTTAAGTAGTAGAAAAAGGAGACTTTTAGCGTGATCTACACCAAAAGTCTAAAAGACTAAGATTAACGAATGTCACAAAATTACATAATATAGTGTTAACTTTGTTTTTTTAGCGGATTTTGCTGATAATACCCTCTAATTCAGCCAGATCTTGATAGTTAATTACCATTTTCCCTTTGCCTTTCTTGTTATGGGTCAGAGTAACTTTAGCACCTAGTCTTTCAATTAGTTGGGTCTCTAAACGGACTACATCGTGATCTTTAGCTGGTTTTTCGACGATTTCAGTTTGATTTAAGGTTTTATTAACTAATCGTTCAGTTTCACGAACAGTTAATTCTTTAGCAACGACGAATCGCGCTAAATTTGTCTGCTCATCACCGCTAATTGCGAGTAATGCACGACCGTGTCCCATATCAATATCACCGTATTCAAGCATTCGCTTTACCGGTTCATTCAAACCATTTAAACGTAATAAATTTGATACCGTTGCACGAGACTTACCAACTGCATCGGCTATTTGCTGATGAGTCAGTTGAAACTCTTCGATAAGGCGATTTAATGCAATCGCTTCTTCCATTGCATTAAGATCTTCACGCTGAATGTTTTCAATCAAGGCAATAGCAACAGCAGCTTCATCAGCGACTTGTTTTACAATACAGGGGATTTTAGTTAAACCAGCAAGTTGAGATGCACGCCAGCGGCGTTCACCAGCAATAATTTCGTAGCTTTCAGGCGAGATCTTACGCACTACAATAGGCTGAATAATACCTTGAGCACTAATCGATTTGGCAAGCTCTTCTAACGCCTCCGATGACATGTCTTTACGTGGCTGATATTTACCAGGTTGTAATCTATCAATATCTAACGTAATTAAATCGTCGTTTTTAATATTTTGTTCAACTTCTGCCGCAGTAATAGGTTCCGCGCGCTTACTGGCAGCTTGGCTTGTGCTTAATAATGCATCAAGACCTTTACCCAAGCCTCTTTTTTTTAGTGTCATTTTTAATCCTTAAACTTGCTCAGCCAGTTCTAATTGCTCTGCTCGGCGAATGATTTCACCCGCCAGTGCGAGGTAGGCTTTTGCTCCCGCGCTCGATTTATCATAATACATAGCTGGTGCGCCAAAACTTGGTGCTTCAGCTAAACGAACATTCCTTGGGATGACGGTGCGGTAAACTTTATCACCGAAATGTTGCTTCAATTGATCAGAAACATCATTAGAAAGTCGGTTACGTGGATCGTACATTGTACGTAAGATCCCTTCGATATGCAGACCATGGTTAACCATAGCGCCAAGCTTACTGATGGTATCCATTAGTGCCGTGAGTCCTTCCAGAGCGTAATATTCGCACTGCATTGGCACTAAAACAGAATCGGCCGCAGACATAGCATTAACGGTTAACATGTTTAATGATGGCGGGCAGTCAATGAAAATGAAGTCGTAATCATCTTTGATTGGGGCGAGAGCATTACGTAAACGAACCTCACGGGCATAGAACTCCATGAGCTTAATTTCTGCAGCAGTAACATCACCATTACCAGCGATAAGATCATATTTTCCGCTAGTATCTCGGCAAACAACATCTTCAAATGGTTTTTCTTCAACCAATAATTCATAAGCTGTGTTTTCAACAGTATATTTATCAATACCACTGCCCATGGTCGCATTGCCTTGAGGATCGAGATCGATCAACAGAACACGACGTTTAGTTGCCGCAAGAGAGGCCGCTAAATTTACACAAGTTGTTGTTTTTCCGACGCCACCTTTCTGGTTGGCCACGGCAATCACTTTACCCACAATATCACCCTGTAAGTCACTTTTATTATATTTCTAGACGGCGTATCACCGTAGAAATTAGCGCACTAATCTAATGGTTATTAGTAACAAATTGCTTGAAGCGCTGAAAGATTGCAACTCTTCCGTACGCTTTTATCTGCAACCACTGCTTCACTTAGTCCATCTTTTCGCGACATAAATAAAATAAGCTAACGGCCACCAAAGCGAGACAAGCCTATTTTATAATCAGTCTTGCTTAATGACGCGCAACAAATGGCGCTGTTCTTCCAATTTAGGCACCTTAAGCTCAATGATATCAGTCACCACAAAACCCGCAGGTAACTGTGACATCTCTTGTTCACTTAATTGCGCTTTTAGTGCATAGAAACACCCACCCGCTTTTGGCAGATGATGACACCAGTGCAGCATGTCTTGAATAGACGCAAATGCTCGACTTAACACACCATCAAATAGCTCTTCTGGTTGGTAAGCTTCTACACGGCTCTCTATTGAAGAAATATTATTAATGCCTAGCTCAAACTGTACCTGCTTTTGAAAACGGATACGCTTACCCAAGCTATCGAGTAAGACAAATTCTTTATCTGGATTTAAGATCGCGAGCGGGATCCCAGGTAAACCTGGACCAGTACCCACATCGATAAAGCGCGATCCTTTAAGGTGAGGTGACACCACTAAACTGTCCATGATATGGCGGATCAACATCTGCTCAGGATCGCGTACAGACGTCAGGTTAAATGCCTTATTCCACTTGTTGAGCATGCCGACAAAGTCTACAAGCTGCTTCTTTTGCTGCTCAGTGGCAGTCAGGCCTACTTCGGCCAAATAATCATTTAATTGGGCAGATAACACAGTTTGTGTCCTCAAAATAAAGCGAATCAAAAATCAATCAGTATTATGAATCGCATAAAAGATGAAAGGAAGCCTCAAAGCTTCCCTTTATCATGTAAAACTAGCGATATTGAGACAGCTAAGCGCTTTTTCTCAATAAACCACGTTTTTTCAAGTGAACCAACAAAATGGAGATTGCCGCTGGTGTCATTCCAGATATACGTGATGCTTGCCCAATCGTTTCAGGCTTATGCTCATTCATCTTCGCAATCACCTCATTGGATAGGCCAGGTATTTCTTGGTAATCTAGATCTAACGGTAGCAGGGTGGTTTCATGACGAATTGCTTTATCAATTTCACCTTGCTGGCGCTGGATATAGCCAGAATACTTAACTTGGATCTGTACTTGTTCTGCAGCACGTTGATCTTCTAGTCCTGGACCAAAGCCATCGATAGACATTAGCTTTGGATAATCCATTTCTGGGCGACGCAATAGATCTTCAAACGTTGCTTCGCGAGTAATTGGCGTGTTCAAATTAGGATTAAGCGCCTCAACTAACGGTGAATTAGGGTGAACCCACTGACCACGTAAACGTTGCAGTTCAGTTTCGATCGCTTCCCTTTTCTCACAGAATAACGCCCAACGCTTATCGTCAACTAGACCTAACTCACGCCCTTTTTCGGTCAAACGCAGATCGGCATTATCTTCACGAAGTAACAAACGGTATTCCGCGCGACTAGTAAACATACGGTACGGTTCTTTGGTTCCAAGCGTCGATAAATCGTCGACCAATACACCTAGATATGCTTGATCACGTCGTGGCGCCCAAGCTTCTTTACCTTGAACTTGCAATGATGCATTCATGCCAGCTAACAAGCCTTGCGCACCCGCCTCTTCGTAACCAGTAGTACCGTTAATTTGACCAGCAAAGAACAAGCCGTTAATGGTTTTGGTTTCTAATGAGTTTTTCAGATCGCGTGGATCAAAATAATCATATTCGATGGCATAACCAGGACGCATGATCTGTGCGTTTTCCATCCCCTTGATTGAACGCACTAAATTTAACTGAACATCGAATGGCAAACTGGTTGAAATACCATTTGGATAGATTTCAGTGGTATTTAATCCTTCTGGTTCAATAAAGATTTGATGCGATGTTTTATCTGCAAAGCGATTAACTTTATCTTCGATAGAAGGGCAATACCTAGGGCCAATACCTTCGATGATCCCAGAGTACATAGGGCTTCTATCTAATCCACCACGAATAATATCGTGAGTGCGCTCATTGGTATGAGTGATGTGACAAGATACTTGCTCTGGATGATCATTAACATCGCCGATAAATGACATTACAGGTAATGGATCATCTCCTTTTTGCTCTGTCATCAAAGAAAAATCAATGGTATTAGCGTCAATACGTGGTGGTGTACCCGTTTTTAAACGTCCAACACGAATGGGTAATTCTCTAAGTCTATGGGCTAAGGCGATAGCCGGTGGATCGCCAGCTCGGCCACCGCTATAGTTTTCTAGTCCGATATGGATCTTACCACCTAGAAAAGTACCAGCGGTTAACACAACGGCTGGGGCTTCAAAGGCTAAGCCCATCTGAGTCACTACACCGACGACTTTACCGTTTTCAACAACCAGATCGTCTACCGCTTGTTGAAAAATGCGTAAGTTAACCTGGTGCTGCAAAATCTCTTGGATCTTGTGTCGATAAAGTGCTCTGTCAGCTTGCGCTCGAGTAGCACGAACAGCAGGCCCTTTGCTTGAGTTCAATGTACGAAATTGAATACCAGCAAAGTCGGTAGCTACAGCCATCGCTCCACCTAGGGCATCAATTTCTTTGACCAAGTGTCCTTTACCGATGCCGCCGATAGCAGGGTTACAGGACATCTGTCCTAAAGTATCTATGTTATGGGTCAGTAAAAGTGTTTTGGAGCCCATTCTTGCAGAAGCTAACGCAGCTTCTGTACCAGCATGACCACCACCAACAACGATTACATCAAACCGTTCATGAAATTGCATTCGACAGCCTTCGATTCGTAAAAGGATAAAATTGTTTCTGAGCGGATTATTTTAGCATTTGCTTTGCTTAAGGTGAACGATCTATTTTGCTTGTTTTGATCAGGGTGGATCGCCTTAATAGATCTTAAGATCTTTAAATAGATCTCTTATTATGTTTACTATTAGGATCGCACTTTTCGGTGGATAACTCTATTTCTCTATTAAGTTCATTGGTTTACGTTAAAACGATCCTGTGATCAGATCGCGATCTAACTGGCGTAAGCTTGGGGATAGATCGCCTACTTATCCACAAGGTGGATCATTGAGCAGATCGGGTGTGAATTAATACAGCAGTTGATCAGATCAAAATAATAGCTTATCCACATGTTTATTAAATAAAGACGTTATATGTGGATAAGTTAGATCTAATCTGTGCATTACTGAAAAATTAAACAAGGATGGCAAGCTGAAGTCAGATCTTAAAGTTGATCTTGCCAGCTGCTAAGCCATGATAATGCTGGTTCTTCCGGAATTGGATCGTATTGCACATCGATCTGGATCTTATCCACATAGACTTGTGCACCGCATTGGCTAAGTTGCTCGACCAGTTTTTCTGGGCCCTGGCAAAAAGTGTCGTAGCTAGAATCGCCGATTGCGCATAATGCAAATTTTACGGTGGCGAGATCCGGTTTTGTGGCAAGAATTTCATCAAAAAATGGCACTATATTATCTGGAAGATCACCGGCGCCATGAGTCGAAGAAACGATTAACCAGAGAGAATCTTGGCTCAGATCACTCAAATCTGGGGTTAGATGTACGATCGTTTCATGGCCTAAATCGCTCAATTGGTCGGAGATCTCATCTGCCACATATTCCGCGCTACCTAAGGTTGTGCCCACTAAAATGTCTACTTTTGCCATTACTTGTCCTAATTATTACCATCTAAATTGAGCTTAATCTGTTAATTGCCTTCTATATTAAGGACAAATTATAGGTTATTGCTGCCCACTATTTTCCAGCATCATAATTTAAATTCGCTTTTGAATCTCGTAGCTTGATGTGATTTACACTTAATTTAGCTGCTTAATGGCGGTTTTTTGGGGAGCTTAGCTGAAAAAGTAACACTAGATTGATTATTTAATTAGCGATGAGGAATAGCGTGTTAGCTTACTCGGTATGATATTTATGCTGATTGTTATAATTAATCAATAAATATAGAGGGTTGCTTGGGATAGATTCAAGCTCTCGCGCTTAGATCACGTTTGTAAAAGGCGGATAAAGGTATCTTATTCGGCTACCTACGGCGATAAAAATGTACTGATTAGGATTTGCATAAAATGATAAATAAAATAATTCTCGATACTGATCCCGGGATTGATGATGCAATGGCAATCTTATTTGCTGAAGCTCATCCTGCCATCGAACTTAAAGCTATCACCACGGTTTATGGTAATGCCACTATTGAGAATGGTACTAATAATGCTCTGTTTTTAAAGAAAAAATATGGTTTTAAAGCTGATGTAGTGCAGGGGGCAAGTCAACCGATTATTCGAGATCCTGTTGGGCCTACGGTTATTGTACATGGTGAAACAGGCTTTGGTGACGTGCAAGCTCCTATCGTAACGGATCTGCAGGCTGATCCTCGTCCGGCTTATCAATACATTATCGATGCTGTTAAAGCCGAGCCAGGCGAGATCACGCTAGTTGCAGTTGGGCCGTTAACTAACTTGGCGCTAGCTTTGGATGCGGCACCAGAGATTGCTGCATTAGTTAAAGAAGTTGTGGTGATGGGTGGTGCTTTCGGTGAGAACAATCATCGTGGTAATGTTACTCCTTATGCTGAAGCTAACATTCATGACGATCCACATGCTGCTGACATCGTCTTTACCGCAGCTTGGCCAGTTGTCGTTATTGGTTTAGACGTCACGGAAGAAAGTTTCTTTACTAAAGATTATCTAGACCAATTAAGAGATGACGCAGGCGAAGTCGGTCAGTTTATTTGGGATATTAGCCGTTATTATCTTAAATTTTACTCTGAAAAAGTCGGTTTAGAAGGCTGTCATGTGCACGACCCATCTGCTATTGCTTATGTTATCGAGCCTTCTTTATTCAGCTTAAGAAAAGGACCCATTCGCGTTGTGACTGATGGACCTGCAGAAGGGCTAACCATTCAAAAATTTGATGGCCGCATCTATTCACATGATGATTGGGAATCAAAACCTGCCCAGCAAGTTGGAGTGGCTGTAAATGATGAGGCTTTACTGCAGCTTTATCGTGACACGATTATTGAATATGGTCATAGAAGCTAAACCACTCAGGGACTAGCGCCTGGTTAGTTTCATCGTGTGGCTCATTGCGGATAACTAAAAAAAGCGGGAAATCCCCGCTTTTTTATTACCCATTTTTGCTTATATCTATTGATATTTCATCGCGACATTCAATATTTCGCTCAGTATCGACGACAGTTCGATAGTCACCTTGTATTCAAGATAATCGTTACCACTGTATTGAGTGGGGCTTTAGCTTTCTTTTTGAGTGTTCTAAAATGCTAAATCCCTTTTGAACTTTGAATGTAATATGAAATTAGATGAGATAATAACGACGCTAAGTCGAGGCGACTTAACTGCACTTCCGGTTGACGCTTTACAAGTTGCTAGGCAGCAATGGCCTGACTTACTTCCCGTTATCAATGAGTTAATACAGACGTTTATTGCTAAAGAAACATTGACTGACCCTGAGGCGAATTTGTTGTTCTTCGGTATATGTCTTATTGTCGACCGTAAGCAATTCAGTTGTTTTGATTCACTGATCAATTTAACCAATAAAGATGACTGTAATAGCCCCTTAGAAACCCTGCTAGGGGATTTTATTGGTTCTGATCTTTCTACTGCTTATTATATCTTGGCACAAGGTAAACCTGAGCAGCTTTGCCGTCTGATTAACTCAGAACTGGCCGGTGAAATCGTTAAAATGGCAGCTTTGAGTGCACTATTTTCACAGCTTCATACGGGCCAAATTGATAAAGAGGCACTGAATCAACGCATTCCTGATTTTATCGAAAACCTTGTTGCTAATAATCATTCTATCGCTCTGTTTGAGTTGGTTAATTTATTAATTTCTAACCAGTTTAATCAGTATCATGCGCAAATGGCAGAGTACGTTGAGCGTAAAGTGATAGATGAGGGACCGCTTGAGAATCAATGTATTATCGATTGGAATAATAACAGTATTGGTTACTCTGAATGGGAAAGTGGCCTGATAAGTGGTGAATACGATATTATCGACTCGCTGAGTCAGTGGGCAGGATTCAATAATGAATCAGAGATGAGTGATGAAGCATTGATGGCGGTATTCGATGATCTTATGAGTTCGCCGAATGAATTTGACGAAAGTTATTTTGAGAATCTTGAGCCTCAGCAACCATTCATCAAAGCTACTTTAGCTGGCCGCAATGATCCTTGTCCTTGCGGCAGTGGAAAAAAATATAAAAAGTGTTGTTTGAATTAAATACTGGCGCGATATAACAACAATAAAGAGGTGATAGTATGTCAATCATTGAACGAGTAGGCAAAGCACTAGAGCCTCTAATGTTAGCTATGGGACTGATTAGCCCACTTGCCACTTTACCGCAACTGTACAAGCTTTTTTTCTCTCACAGTGAGCATGCCGCAGGTTTATCACTGATTACTTGGGTGCTTTATGCCTTTATCGCATTGTTGTGGACGACCTATGGTTTATATCATAAAAATGCAACAATTTGGGTGGGTAATAGCCTTGGTTTTATTATGTATATGGGAATGGTGGTTGGGATTATTATCCTAACAGGAGGCACATTTTAATTTTCGCAAAATATGCCGTTTTTTCTTTGCCAAAAAGCTGAAGATAGCTTCAAATGTTGACCGAGTGCATCATGTACATAAGAAGCGGGATATCCCCGCTTTTTTTGATCTCTATTTTGCTTATATCAACTGATATTTTGTACTTGAGAAGCCAGTAGCCAGATAGCCAAAACAAAGAAGATCACCCCCATAAACTTATTTTGATAAGTTCGGAATTTCTCATTCTTGAGCAATGGCTTGCCTACGCTACCAACTAAGGCCACCAGTAGTAGATTAAAGGCCAATCCCATCACGTTAAGCAGTAACCCTAGTGCTAACATTTGTTCGCCTGAACTGGCAGTTAATTGAGTTGAAACGAATTGAGGCAAAAATAAAACGAAAAATATTAATGCTTTAGGGTTGAGTAGATTACTGACGACTGCGCGGCGATATAGCAGTTTAGCAAGATTATTCTGTTGCTCTATTTCAGGTGCCTGTGCAGCAGAGCTACGCATGCAGTCCCAACCCATTTTTAACAAGTAGGCCCCGCCCAATATTCTCAGCACTTCCAGTGCCATCGGGTTCATCGCTATTACCGCCGACACACCCATTGCAGCCAACAAAGTTAAAATGAGTCCTGATGTTGCATTACCAAAGCTCGCATAAACGCCTACTTTTTTACCGTAGCTTAGGCTAGAGCTTGCTATCAATAGCATATCCGGGCCAGGGATAAGAAGTAGGGCGACGACAGTGGTTAAATATAGTGGTAGTAAAGCTAAATCGATCATCATAAATGCGCTGTATAAAAGTAAGCAATCAAAACAAGGCGCGGATTTTACAGTGATCGAATTGGAATGAAAGTGATACAGCACGTAAAAGTACTCACTCGATTGGCAGAGTTTGTTTACGCTTGAACTACAGCGGTATTTTGTATCCTGCCATTGTCAGTTCCTGTTGGTCTAATTATCCCTGTCTACTAATAGCAATCGTACTCATTAATGTGGTTGGCATTCGTCCTATTGATCAAATAGAGTGTGAGCCATAGCCTTGTAAAAGTGAGCAGTATTCATTTCAAATTATTTGTTAATTCAATATAATAGTGTTCTCTTCTTGTTAAATAAAACGATGAATTTCATGCAGAAAAGTGGCTTTACACTAATTGAGTTAGTAGTGGTTATTATTATTCTAGGTTTACTCGCTGTTGTTGCTGCTCCCCGTTTTATTGATCTTCAATCTGATGCTCGAATATCGTCGTTGAAGGGCCTTAGAGCCGAGATGCATGGTGCTATGAGTGTGCTTTATCCAAAATCTGTGTTGCAGGGCTTACAGAATAAGCCTGGTGAAGATAAGGATGATACAACCGATGATGAAAATGTCATCATCATCGATGGCCAAAAAATACATTTAGCCTACGGTTACCCCGCTGCTGACTCCAAGAAAGCCTGGAGCATATTAATTATGGCGACCTTCACTGATTCTGTTTTTAACGATGACGAACCAGGTGATTGGTATTTTCATAATAATGGTAAAAATTACATTCGCTTTATGACGCAATCAAAAAAGTATAGTGGTGATAATTGTTTCCTAAAATACACAGAGGCCACAAGTCCCACAACGCCACCCGCCTTTGAAATTGTGGATTTTGGTTGTTAATCAAAAGCTTACTGTTTTTATTGGTTGGTAGCTCATATTAATAAGCAAGTTATTAACTTATATAAGGTTTCACGTGGAACTAATGTACTAGAAGGTTTGTTGAACGCTAGAATTGAAAACCCTTATCTACGCAGCTTTCTGTCACTAACTGGAAAATAGAGCTTTACTGTAATCTATTGGATCTCTTGTTGTTTTAAGGGGGGATTCACTAAGCTGAGTTATCTGAATGATGCTATCACTGCGATTTATTTTCATAAGCCGATACTAGCCTTTTAGTATGAGTATCCAGAGCGCTGTTAAATTTGTTATCAATGTTAGATCCCAAACGATAAAGTAAGATAAGTCTATCTTACCAATTGGTTGTGACCCGCAAATTTATGTGTGCTTGCTTGGAAAATAGAGATCGAATTTAGGCTGGGATCATTTGCTTATATTCTGAGTATAACTTATCTGTAAAGATCCAAATGTACAAAATTATTTATAGTTCCAGTATGAATAAATTCCATCATAAAAGCATTATAAACAAAGGCTTACGCTTGTAGTTGTCAGCGGTATGAGATCTGTCCACAGATCTGTTTTGCTTGTTGATATCTCTGTTGATACTTATTTATCATTTGGTGATCTCGATCATTGCTTTTCAGCTTTAGATCATTCTGGATCGAAGCTGTAACATGATAGTAATTTTGATCGACAAAAAGCCACAGCAGGTAACTCTGCTGTGGCTTTCTATTTAGTTGAATCGTTCTTAATTTTAGCGGTTTTACTTGCCAATACAGAAGGAACTAAAGATTTTTCCAAGTAGATCATCAGAAGTGAATTTACCTGTGATCTCTGATAGTGCCATCTGACACATACGCAGCTCTTCTGCGAGCAACTCGCCTGCTTGATACACTTCTAATTGCTCTTTACCCAGTAACAGATGGCTGCTAGCTAAGTCGAGCGCTTCTAAATGACGGCGACGGGCAATAAAGCCACCCTCAAGATTACTCTGGTAGCCCATTAATGATTTAAGGTGTTGCTTTAATTCTTCAACGCCTAAGCCCGTTTTAGCTGAGATCCGGAAAACGCTGTGGCCAGTTTCTTGGGTTATAGTAAGATCTTCACCGGTAATATCGGCTTTATTACGTACCACTGTTACCCCTAAGTTGTTGGGGAGACGATCGATAAAATCAGGCCAAATGTCATGTGGGTCAACCGCCGTCGTGGTAGTGCCATCGACCATAAACAGTACGCGATCGGCTGTTTTTATCTCATCCCAAGCGCGTTCAATACCAATTTTTTCAACGGTATCGACGGTATCACGCAAACCTGCTGTGTCGATTATGTGCAGTGGCATACCATCTAAATGAATATGTTCACGTAGTACATCACGTGTGGTGCCAGCAATTTCAGTCACAATAGCAGACTCTTTACCTGCTAGGGCATTCAATAAGCTTGATTTGCCAGCATTAGGACGACCTGCAATCACTACTTTCATCCCTTCACGGATAATAGAGCCTTGCTTAGCGCTTGCTTGCACGCCATCTAGTCTGCCAATAATCCCGTTGAGTGAGGCTGCAATTTTACCATCTGATAAAAAATCGACCTCTTCATCAGGAAAATCAATTGCTGCCTCGACGTATAAGCGCAGATTTGTGACCTGTTCTACCAGTTCATGTACCTGAGTAGAGAATTCGCCCTGAAGTGAATTTAACGCGCTTTTAGCGGCTTGCTCACTGGTGGCATCAATTAAGTCGGCAATCGCTTCGGCTTGAGTTAGGTCAAGCTTGTCATTCATAAAGGCTTGTTCGCTGAATTCGCCTGGTTTTGCTATTCGCAGTCCATCGACTTCCATCACGCGCTTAATCAACATATCGAGAACGATTTGGCCACCATGGCCTTGCAGCTCTAATACGTCTTCACCAGTAAAGGAGTTTGGACCTTTAAAGAATAGCGCGATGCCTTGGTCGATGACTTCACCTGAGTCATCTTTAAAATCACAGTAATCGGCATAACGCGTTTTAGGTATATGTCCTAACACCGCCATGGCGACATTCGTTGCTAAGTCGCCAGATACGCGAATAATACCTACGCCACCACGTCCTGGAGCGGTCGCTTGCGCCACGATAGTATCTGTTGTCATTACTGTGTTTCCTAATCTGATTATCAGTGATTTATTTATAGTCATCTCGGTATGCATCTCATCCCATATTCGTGGCAGATTTTGCTGCGTAAGGATGTGGGGTTTGACTTGACGAGGTTGCTAATAAAAAAATTGTGTCTACATAGAGAGCAAAAAAGCGGTCAATACTCAGTATTAGACCGCTTTTTGTTAGTCGGAGCTAAAGGTTATTTTAACCCTTTTTTCTCCAGACCAGCATAGATAATTTTCTGCTGGGTAATCGCTACTAAGTTACCTACCAACCAGTATAGAACCAGACCTGCTGGGAACCATAGGAAGAATACGGTAAAGATTACTGGCATCCACTGCATCATCTTAACTTGCATAGGGTCCATCGTCGGTGCCATTGGCTGCATCTTCTGCATAATGAACATCGAGATACCCATAAGGATTGGGAGTACGTAGTATGGATCTTGTACTGACAAGTCAGTAATCCAAAGCATGAATGGCGCATGACGCAATTCAACACTTTCTAGCAGGACCCAGTATAGTGCGATGAAGATAGGCATCTGTAGCAAGATTGGAAGACAGCCACCCATAGGGTTCACTTTCTCTTTCTTGTACAGTTCCATCATAGCTTGACCCATCTTCTGACGGTCATCACCAAAGCGCTCTTTTAGTTCAGCAAGCTTAGGCTGCAGATTACGCATTTTCGCCATAGAGGTGTATTGCGCTTTCGTTAGCGGATATAACATACCACGAACAGTTAGCGTGATTAGGATAATAGCAAAGCCCCAGTTACCAACGATTGACTGGAAGAACATCAATAGTTTGTAGATAGGTACGGCTAACCACCATAGGAAACCATAATCTACTACTAGATTCAGCGATGGAGAAAGTGCTGATAGGGCTTCTTGATCTTTAGGACCAACATAGAACTCAGACTTAATGCTTTGCTCTGTGCCTGGCGCGATATCATGTAGCTCACCACGGAAGCCGATATTAGCAAGACCATTCTTCACACTAGAGAAGATAATGTTCTTTTCAGTTGCAGGTGGTACCCATGCCGATACGAAGTAATGCTGTAGCATAGCAACCCAGCCACCCAGTGTTGAGTCATCTAGGTTTTTGTCAGCCATATCGTCAAAGCTGTACTTTTCGTAGCGAGTATCAGCAGTTGAGAATGCCGCACCACGGTAAGTAGGCATCATCATACTGCTTTCGCTCTCCTTGATGCTGTGCTTAATTTGTCCATACATTTGAACTTGAAGCGAAGCATCAGAAGTGTTGTTGATTTGGTAATCAACTGCGATGTTGTACTTGCCACGAGTGAAAACAAATACTTTAGTGTAAGTTACGCCTTTATCACTAACATAAGTTAGTGGCACATTTAGTGTATCTTGGCCATCAGCCAATTTGTACTCACGTGAAGCGCTGTCAAAATGAGCTCGACCTTTTACACTGCTGTCGATACCGTCACGACCAATAAGGCCACTTTGTGCGATGTAATAGATATCGTTAGTTTGCTCTAGAAGAACGAATGGCTCATCTCCATTTTCCTCAAGATTATGAGCAAGTAGTGCTGAGTAAACGATATCACCGCCAACGGGATCAATTTTGATAGCTAGTTGGTCAGTAATAACTGTGATGAGTTCTTTAGATGCTGTCACAGCTTCAGGTACTGCCGAATCGGCATCAGGTACGTCTGAACTATGAGCGTCAGCAACTGTTGAAGCTGGAATAGAAGATTGTGTTTGAGCTGCAGCCACCGGTAGAGGCGCTTGATCTGCTTGCCACTGTTGCCACAGTAGGAAGCTGACAAACAGCAAACCGATCAGCAATATATTGCGTTGAGATTCCATAACCTATTTATCGCACCTATGTTTTTTGTTAGGGACGGGGTCTTCTCCGCCCGGATGTAAAGGGTGACATCTTAATATGCGTTTTATTGCGAGCCAACACCCTTTCAGCACCCCATGCAAACGAATTGCTTCGATTGCATAGTATGAGCACGTTGGATTGAACCTACAACGAGGCCCCATTACGGGGCTAATAAGTAGTTGGTAACCACGAATAATCGTAGTTGCTAGCCATTGTAACGGCGAGATAGTTTTCGCCATAGCTTTTCTACTAAGTTTTTGAGTTCTGCGTTTTCCATATCAAGCACGCCATTTCTGACAAGCACAACGATATCCACAGCTGGTAGATCATGCTGGTGTAAACGGAAATTATCTCTAATGACACGTTTAATGCGGTTACGTTGGTTTGCTTTTTTGACATAACGCTTGGCAACAGTTAGTCCTAAACGTGGGTGTTGTTCAGAATTAGGAATTGCAAGTAAGGTTATTTCAGCGGAGGACGCTTTGATAGGTTTGGTAAAAACAGATTTAAATTGCGCGGGAGTTAACAAACGTAACTCCCGCGTAAAGGTATAGCTAGTCACTTGCATCTCTACGGTTACGCAGAAAGACGAGCGCGACCTTTAGCACGGCGACGTGCGATGACCTTACGGCCACCTACAGTAGCCATACGAGCGCGGAAGCCGTGAGAACGCTTGCGCTTCAGGTTGCTAGGTTGAAAAGTACGTTTACTCATTATGGCAATCCGTCTTTGTTAGGTTAATAAACCTTAAACTCCAAAAAAGAGCTAAGGGCAAAAAAGAGGCCGAATTGTAATCACTTTAGTTATGCACGTCAACCATGAATAAGTTTAAGTGGTTAAATATTGCCATCTATTAATATTATTCGTCAGTTTAAAGCCACTAGAATATGTGGATAACTCTGTGAGTTACCACTACATCTAGTGGTTTAGGCGATCTAAATACTGATCGAATGTTTTATATTATAGATCGATTTGGATCGCTTTATAAAGCTGGATTTGCTGCTTGGCTAATCTTTTTTGATCGCAACAGATCTTTTAAGATCGAGATCTGAATGATTAGACAATCTATCTGGGGATAAATATATTTAAAGGATAGCGATCCGCGTGGTCTCACTATAGAATAGGCCTCTTTAGTATGATCTTTTGGGGATAAGTACGTGGCGGTTTCACTTTGGCAACAATGTATCGCAAGGCTGCAAGATGAGCTATCTGCTCAGCAATTCAGTATGTGGATAAGACCGTTACAAGCAGAAATGGAAGGCGACACGCTCGTCATCTATGCGCCTAATCGTTTTGTGTTAGATTGGGTTCGGGATAAATACCTAAATATCATCAACCAATTTTTTACTGAACAAATGGGTAGCGATGCGCCAAATTTGCGTTTCGATATCGGTAGCCGCCCGTCGGCTAGACCCGTTGTTCAAGCCACTGCAGCAATAAGAACGACTAGACCTGTTAGTAGGGACGTCGTAAAACCCTTTTTTAATACACCTCATGCCGATCCGATTGCTAATGCTAATCATCGTAGCAATATTAATCCAACTTATCAGTTTGATAACTTCGTCGAAGGTAAATCAAACCAGTTAGGTAAAGCGGCTGCTATGCAGGTGGCAGAAAATCCTGGTGGTGCCTATAACCCCTTGTTCCTTTATGGCGGCACCGGTTTAGGTAAAACTCACTTATTGCACGCTGTTGGTAATGGCATAATTAAAAACAACCCGAATGCCAAAGTGGTTTATATGCACTCAGAAAGATTTGTGCAGGATATGGTTAAAGCGTTACAAAATAACGCAATAGAAGAATTTAAGCGTTACTACCGTAGCGTTGATGCATTATTTATTGATGACATTCAATTTTTTGCTAATAAAGACCGATCTCAGGAAGAATTTTTCCATACCTTTAATGCCTTATTAGAGGGTAATCATCAGATCATTTTGACGTCAGATAAATACCCGAAAGAGATCGACGGTGTTGAAGATCGTCTAAAGTCTCGTTTTGGTTGGGGCCTAACGGTTGCTATTGAACCGCCAGAGTTAGAAACCCGAGTGGCGATCTTGATGCGTAAAGCACAAGAGAGTGGCATTAACTTACCAGATGAGGTGGCTTTCTTTATTGCGAAGCGTTTACGTTCAAACGTACGTGAGCTTGAAGGCGCACTAAACCGTGTTATTGCTAACGCGAACTTTACTGGTCGCCCGATTACTATCGACTTTGTGCGTGAAGCACTGCGTGATTTGCTGGCTTTACAAGAGAAGTTAGTCACCATTGATAATATTCAGAAGACAGTAGCGGAATACTACAAGATTAAGATGGCGGACATGTTATCTAAGCGTCGTTCGCGCAGTGTGGCACGACCAAGACAGGTGGCCATGGCTTTATCTAAAGAGTTAACTAACCAAAGCTTACCTGAGATTGGTGATGCATTTGGTGGTCGTGATCATACAACGGTATTACATGCTTGTCGTAAAATTGCACAATTGCGTGAAGAAAGTCATGACATCAAAGAAGATTATGCTAACTTGATAAGAACCTTATCTTCTTAATATCTGGGATATTGAATCAATGAAATTTTCAATTGATAGGGATGCTCTATTAAAACCGTTACAACTCGTCAGCGGGGCGGTAGAAAGACGTCACAACTTGCCTATTTTGGCCAACTTACTCGTTGAAGTAAGTAATCACACTCTTAAGATGACGGGTACTGATTTAGAAGTAGAGTTGGTTGGTGAGGTTGCGCTAGAAGGTGAAGTTACTGAAGGTCGTACCACGGTTCCTGCTAAGAAGTTTCTAGACATCGTTAAGTCATTACCGGATCAAGTTGAGATTAAGATAGAGCAGCAAGCAAATCGTTTATTATTACGTTCTGGCCGTAGTCGCTTCACTTTGGCGACCTTGCCTGCTGAAGAATATCCAAATGTTGATGCTTTTGAGGCCGAGATTGAGTTTACGCTAAAGCAGGGCACAATGAAGTCGTTGATCGACGCGACGCAGTTCTCTATGGCCAACCAAGACGTGCGTTATTATCTCAATGGTTTACTGCTTGAAACCGAAGGTAACGTATTACGCGCTATTGCTACAGACGGTCATCGTTTGGCGCTAAGCCATCGTACCATTGAAGCCTCTCTACCTGAGAAGCAGGTGATTGTGCCGCGCAAAGGCGTATTAGAACTGATGCGCTCGTTTGAAGCTGATGATCTCGATGTCACCATTGCTATTGGTGACAATGCGATTAGGGCGACAACGGCAACAGCGGTATTTACCAGTAAGTTAGTGGATGGACGCTTTCCTGATTATCGTCGTGTATTGCCGAAAGGTGGTGACAAAATCGTTATTGCTAGCCGTCTGCAGCTAAAACAAGCGCTATTGCGTGCTTCTATTCTGTCGAATGAGAAGTTCCGCGGTGTGCGTGTACAGCTTGAGAATAACCTTATTAAGATCACTGCGAATAATCCGGAACAGGAAGAGGCGGAAGAGATCTTAGATGTTGAATATGAGAATACACCATTAGAGATAGGTTTTAACGTCAGTTACTTACTCGATGTATTAAATAATCTGCCTTCTGATGATGTGCGTATCACCTTGATCGATGGCAACTCAAGTGCGCTTATCGACAATCACATAGAGCAAGACTCTATGTATGTTGTTATGCCAATGAGATTGTAGTCTACAACTCTCTCTTCTATCTCCATCTACGGCTAACCAGATAAAAGCTAACGCGTTTTTATCTGGTTAACCTCATAATGAGTCATAGAACCTCCTTCGCTGCTATAAAGGTCATTAATGAGTCTTAGCCGTCTTCATATTGAAGCTTTTCGAAATATAACCTCTGCACAGTTGCAGCCGGGTGACGGACTTAACTTAATTTATGGTCAGAATGGTAGCGGTAAAACCAGTATTCTTGAGGCGATTTACTTCCTTGGGATGGGCCGTTCCTTTCGCAGTCATCTTTCGCAGCGTGTGATTAAAAATGATGACGACGCTTTGACGCTATTTGCCAGTATGAATAATGGCGACGAGCAGAGTAAGATCGGATTGCGTCGCTTTAGAAGCGGCGATATTGAAGTTAAAATTAATGGTGATAAAGTAAAGCGTTTATCAACGTTGGCTGAAACCTTACCCATTCAGGTTATTACTCCAGAGAGCTTTTCATTGCTTTTTGAGGGACCTAAATCCAGACGTCAGTTTATTGATTGGGGCGCGTTTCATTCTGACCCCCGTTTTTATGCTGCATGGATCAATGTACGTCGAATTTTAAAGCAGCGAAATCAGTTACTCAGGGACGGTGCTGCTTATAGTTCTATCCAATTTTGGGATAAAGAATTTATTCGTTATGCTGAACTGGTCACCGACATAAGAAAGCAATATGTAGACTCGTTAAATGAGCTACTTAAGGGTATAATCGGAGAGTTTTTACCTCAGGTTGATGTTAAGGTTTCTTTTACCCGAGGATGGGATGCAAAAACCGAGTATGTACAGCTACTCGAGACGCAATATCCCAGAGATTTAGCCACAGGCTATACCGTCAGTGGACCTCATAAAGCGGATTTACGTTTGCGGGTAGGAACCCTACCGGCACAAGATGCTTTATCTCGTGGTCAGCTGAAATTGTTAGTCTGTGCATTACGCATTGCACAGGGAAAGTTGCTAAAACAACAAATAGATAAAAAAAGTATTTATCTGGTGGACGATCTTCCATCGGAATTGGATGCACAGCATAGAAAACTATTGTTACAGCAGTTAGTGGATACCGGGGCACAAGTTTTTGTCACGGCTATTGAGCCTGCAGCAATAGTGGATTCGTTAATCACGCCGCCAAGTAAGATGTTCCATGTGGAACACGGTCGTGTAACGGTAATTGAATAACCGACGAGAGAATAATATGTCAGAGAATAGTTATGATTCTTCGAGTATTAAGGTTCTAAAGGGCCTTGATGCGGTACGTAAGAGACCAGGTATGTACATCGGCGATACCGATGATGGCACGGGTCTACATCACATGGTATTCGAAGTAGTCGATAACTCTATCGATGAAGCGTTAGCGGGCCACTGTAACGACGTCATTATTACGATTCATGCCGATGGTTCGGTATCGGTTCGAGATGACGGCCGTGGTATTCCGGTATCTATTCACGAAGAGGAAGGTATCTCTGCAGCTGAAGTTATTATGACTGTACTTCACGCTGGTGGTAAATTCGATGATAACTCTTATAAAGTATCAGGCGGTTTGCACGGTGTGGGTGTCTCAGTTGTAAACGCACTATCTTCTAAGTTACAGATGACTATTCGTCGTGAAGGTAAGGTATATGAGCAGTTTTACACCCATGGTGTACCAGATGCTCCTATTGCGCCTATTGGTGAAGCGACTAAGACTGGTACTGAAATCCGTTTCTGGCCAAGTACAGAAACCTTTACCGATGTCCTGTTCCATTTTGATATTTTAGCCAAGCGTGTTCGTGAATTGTCATTCTTGAACTCAGGTGTTGGTATTCGTCTTGTTGACGAGCGTGATAACCGTGATGAGTTCTTCAAGTACGAAGGCGGTATCAGCGCGTTTGTTGACTATCTAAACGTTAACAAGACACCGGTAAACAAAGAAGTATTCCACTTCTGCCAAGAGCGTGAAGACGGTATTACCGTTGAAGTGGCTATGCAGTGGAACGATGGTTTCCAAGAGAATATCTTCTGTTTTACCAACAACATTCCACAACGCGATGGTGGTACTCACTTAGCGGGCTTCCGTGGTGCGTTAACACGTAACTTGAATAACTACATGGAACGTGAAGGGTATAACAAGAAAGGTAAGACTGCAGCGACGGGTGACGATGCTCGTGAAGGTTTAACTGCAGTTATTTCTGTTAAAGTGCCGGATCCAAAGTTCAGTTCACAAACTAAAGACAAACTGGTTTCTAGTGAAGTGAAAACGGCAGTTGAGCAGACAATGGGTGAACAATTGGGTGATTACCTAATCGAGCATCCAAACGAAGCTAAGATGATTGTTGGTAAGATTATCGATGCTGCTCGTGCTCGTGAAGCGGCGCGTAAAGCGCGTGAAATGACTCGTCGTAAAGGCGCATTAGATTTAGGTGGTTTGCCAGGTAAGCTAGCTGACTGCCAAGAGAAAGACCCCGGTCTTTCTGAAATTTACATAGTGGAAGGTGACTCTGCTGGCGGATCAGCCAAGCAGGGGCGTAACCGTAAGAACCAAGCGATTCTGCCACTAAAGGGTAAGATCCTAAACGTAGAAAAAGCCCGTTTCGATAAAATGTTATCTTCTCAGGAAGTTGCTACGCTAATTACTGCACTAGGTTGTGGTATTGGTCGTGACGAATATGATCCAGATAAGACGCGTTACCACAACATTGTAATCATGACCGATGCTGACGTCGACGGCTCGCACATTCGTACGCTGTTGTTGACCTTCTTCTTCCGTCAAATGCCTGAACTTATTGAACGTGGTTATATTTATATTGCACAGCCACCTTTGTACAAAGTTAAGAAAGGTAAGCAAGAGCAGTATTTAAAAGATGATCCGGCACTAACAGAGTACCTAACGACTCAAGCGCTTGATAATGCAAACATCTATCCTTCGCAGGGGGCACCAGGCATGTCTGGCCAGCCGTTAGAGCGTTTAGTTAATCAGTATCGTGAAGTTGAGTCTATCATTGCGCGTCTAGAGCAACGTTACCCAGCTAATATTACCGATCTAATGCTATATCACCCAGCAATCACTAATGAGATGTTGAGCGATGAAGCACAGGTGAAGGCTTGGGTTGATGTATTTATTGCTGACCTCATTGAAAAAGAGTCTGGCGGTATTTTATATAGTGCTGAGCCGGTACTCGATCCTGAGCGTCAGGTTTATCTACCAAAGATTACTATCCGTAAGCATGGTATCGATACACACTATATGTTCTCGTATGACTTCTTCCAGTCTACAGATTACCAGCGCATCGTTAAGATGGGCTCTGAAATCAACGGTATGGTTGAAGCAAGCGGTTATGTACAACGTGGTGAGCGTACTAAGGATGTAACAAGCTTTGTTGAAGCTCTTGATTGGTTGATGAGCGAATCTAAGCGCGGCCTATACATACAGCGTTATAAGGGATTGGGTGAGATGAACCCTGAGCAGTTGTGGGAAACTACAATGGATCCTGAGTCTCGTCGTATGTTGCAAGTAACTATTGAAGATGCGATTGGTGCTGACCAACTGTTTACTTGTTTGATGGGTGATCACGTTGAGCCTCGTCGTGAGTTTATTGAAGCTAACGCGCTTAATGTGGCTAACCTCGACGTTTAAGTTTATTTTTATAAGTACACTTAGAGATTGAGTGAAATCGGTGCTATATGCACCGATTTTTTTGTTTAAAATACAGTACCCGGTCATAATAAATTGTTTAGTAAAGCCATAAAAAAACTGTTTAATATCAGAGAACAGCTAGTTATTGAGAAGCCAAAGAGCTTTAGTGGATCAATGGATCATTTTCAGTCCAAGCAAAGTGAATCTGCGCCAAAAATTCCCCAACAGATCGTCGATACTCCGGTGGCGATTGATCTTTCGGCGTTGTTTTATAGCTTGTTATTTCCAAGCTCTCAAATGATCGGCACTGCAAATGAGCTTGAGAAAAGCGTATTTAGGCGTGTAGAAGCTGCAATCGCCTCTCCTAAGGCCATTGCTGAACGGGTATTAAAGTTACCGACTCAAATCGCTGCATTAGATCAGCAGCTCGCAGATGAAAACAGCGACACTAAAGCTTTGTTAGCCTTAATCGAAAAAGATCCGGTATTAAGTGTAGAGGTGCTTAATCTTTGTAATTCACCGCTATTTAGGCGCGGTGATAAAGAGGTGACTAGCTTACAGCAGGCCTTAGTTCAGCTTGGCCGTGAACAGATGCGTCGCTTTGTGACTACAGCCATGATGCGTAAAGTCGTAGAGGTTAAACCTATCTATTTTCGTCGTTTTGGCAGTCAAATTTGGCGCCACTCGATGCAGGTTGCCTACCTTTCAAGTGAGCTTACCGATGACGATCCTGACAGTGCATTTTTATTAGGTTTACTGCACGACGTAGGCAAAATTGCGATTTTTAAATTGTTACTAGAAGCATTTAAGCAAGCAGAACCCGGTGAGCAGCCTTGTTCGAGCTTATTTCGACAGGTGATGACGACAAAATCTTTGAGTTTAAGCGCGCTACTGGCTCGCTATTGGGAATTACCATCCTTATTTGAGTCAGAGCTCGGCCGTTTAGCTGTCGCCGATTTTAAGCCTGCTGGTGGACTCGCAGAAGTCGTCTGGCGCGCAAATCTTATCAGTGAATGTTCTATGTTATTTGAAGCGGGTAAGTTACCACCAGAACAATTGAATCGGCTGTTATTTGAAGCCGCTATAGACCGTGAGACATTTGAACTACTGCATCTGAAACTCGTGCAGTTTTAGCTAAAAGATAATATAAAAAACGCGCCAATAGGCGCGTTTTTTATTACTCATTACTCAGCGATTACTGAAGTAATGAAATATCAGCAGCATGTAAGAACTGTTCGCGTAGGCTAGAAAGTAGCGCTAGGCGGTTGTTCTTAAGGGCTTCATCGTCAGCCATTACCATCACATCTTCGAAGAATGTATCAACACTCTCACGCAGGCTCGCAAGCAGTGCTAGCGCTTCTTGATAGTTAGCCGCCGCAAAAAGCGGTGCTAGCTGTGGCTGAAGCTCAGCAAGTTTAGCTGCAAGCGCCTTTTCAGCATCTTCGACAAGTAGTTTTTCATCGATAGCTGCTGGTAGCTCGCCTTCAACTTTAGCCAAGATGTTTGATACACGCTTGTTAGCAGCGGCTAGTGCAGATGCTTGCTCTAGTGTTCTGAAGTGAGCAACGGCTTTAATGCGGCTTTCAAAATCAGCAGGAGCTGTAGGGCGACGAGCCAATACGGCTAGGATCACGTCTACACTCACACCTTGATCTTGGTACCAAGCACGGAAACGCGCCATAAAGAACTCAAGTACTTGTTCTGCCACGTCTGGGTTAGTCAGAGATTCACCGTGTAGCTCTTGTGCTTTAGCAATCAGGTCTACAAGATCTAGCGGTAAGTTGTTCTCTAAACAGATACGTAGCACACCAATTGCTGCGCGGCGAAGTGCAAACGGGTCCGCAGCACCTTTTGGTGCTTGGCCGATACCAAAGATACCCACGAGGGTGTCGAGCTTTTCTGCTAGTGCCACACAAATTGAGATAGGGGCCGTTGGAACGGTATCGCCAGAGAACTTAGGCTTATACTGCTCAGATAGTGCAACGGCTACGGCTTCAGTTTCACCGTTAAGGCGTGCGTAATGCATACCCATAGTGCCTTGAAGGTCAGTAAATTCCATTACCATGTTAGTCATCAAATCTGACTTTGATAATAGACCTGCACGGGCCGCTTCTTCGCTATTAGCATCAATGCTGGTGGCTATGTAACCGGCCATCGCAGAGATACGCTCAACGCGTTGCTTAATGGTGCCAAGTTGCTTTTGGAATACAACGGTCTCTAAGCTGGCAAGGCGTGCTTCAAGAGATTCCTTTTTATCGGTTTCAAAGAAGAACTCAGCATCAGCAAGACGTGGACGAACCACTTTTTCGTTACCTGAAATAATTTGCTGTGGATCTTTAGATTCGATGTTAGTCACGAAAATAAAGTTAGGCAGTAACTGGCCAGCATTATCAAATACAGGGAAGTATTTTTGGTCGCCTTTCATGGTGTAAACCAAAGCTTCAGCAGGTACGTCTAAGAATTTTTCTTCGAAGCTTGCTGTTAAAACGACTGGCCATTCAACGAGAGAAGTCACTTCTTCAAGCAGGTCATCTTCAAGATCGGCTACGCCACCAATTTTAGCTGCTGCAGCTTCTGCGCCCGCTTTAATAATCGTTTTACGTGCTTCGTAATCGGCTAATACTTTACCTTTCTCTTTAAGAGCAACAAGGTAGTTGTCAGCATGATCTAACTCGAAGCTAGACTCACCCATAAAGCGGTGACCACGAATAACGCGATCGGACTTGATGCCTAGTAGCTCACCGTCAACCACTTCGCTACCCAGTAGCATAGTGACCGTGTGAACAGGACGGATAAATTGCGTGGTGTTACTACCCCAGCGCATAGGCTTAGGGATAGGTAATTTATCTAAAGAGCGCTGCGCCATGTCGGCGATAAGGCTTTTAGTTTCAACACCAACAACACGTGCTTGATGTAGTAACCATTCGCCTTTATCTGTCTTTAAACGCTCGGCTTGTTCAACAGTAATACCGTTACCACGAGCCCAGCCCATAGCCGCTTTCGTTGGGTTACCGTCAGCATCAAATGCTTGCGCTACAGCAGGTCCACGCTTCTCAACCACCTTGTCTGCTTGTGCTAGTGCTAGTTGGTTGATGTTAATCGCTAAACGACGTGGCGCTGCGTACCATACCGCAGACTCAAAGCTTAATTCTGCCTTGGTTAGCTCTTCGGTAAAATTAGCCAAGAAAGACTCAGCTAACTTACGTAGTGATTTTGGTGGTAACTCTTCAGTGCCTACTTCAATGAGTAAGTTTTCAAAATTCATTAGTTATTCCTCTACTTACACATTGGGAAGCCAAGCGCTTCACGGGCCTGATAGTAAGACTCAGCTACGCCTTTAGCCATGGTACGAACGCGTAATATATAACGCTGGCGCTCAGTAACAGAGATAGCGTGGCGAGCATCAAGCAGGTTAAATGCATGAGAGGCTTTCATTACTTGCTCATAAGCAGGTAGTGGAAGTGGCTTTTCTAGCGTCAATAAACGCTCACAAGCTTGCTCACAGTCGTCGAACATCTTGAACAGTACTTCAACATTGGCATGTTCGAAGTTATAAGTTGATTGCTCAACCTCGTTCTGATGGAAAATATCGCCGTACATGATTTTGCCCATTGGGCCGTCGGTCCAAACAAGATCGTAAACGCTGTCTACTTCTTGAATATACATAGCAAGACGTTCAAGACCGTAAGTGATTTCGCCGGTTACAGGCTTACACTCTAGACCACCCACTTGCTGGAAGTAAGTGAACTGAGAGACTTCCATACCGTTAAGCCAAATTTCCCAGCCTAAACCCCAAGCACCTAGTGTTGGTGATTCCCAGTTGTCTTCTACGAAGCGAACGTCATGCACATTCATATCTACACCGACGGCTGCTAATGAGCCTAGGTAGAGTTCTTGAATGTTGCTTGGCGATGGCTTGAGTACTACTTGAAATTGGTAGTAGTGCTGAAGACGGTTAGGGTTTTCACCGTAACGGCCGTCAGTTGGGCGACGACATGGCTGAACATAGGCACTGCTCATTGGCTCTGGGCCTAATGAACGTAAGAATGTCATAGGGTGGAATGTACCCGCACCTACTTCCATATCCAATGGTTGTACGATTGCGCAACCTTGCTGCGCCCAGTATTCCTGCAGGGTCATAATGAAGCCCTGGAATGTTTTTACGTCGTGTTTCGTCGTCATATCCGCTTGTCTACTGCCTGGAAGCTTTAATAGAAAATGGGATCAATTATACCTTGTAGAATAACGCTTATGTAGGTTATTTTTTACCTGATAGCTTAAAAAATTAGGAATACAGCAATGGAAGTGACAAGTTGTGCTTGGGTAGGCAAAGATCCTATCTATCAAGAGTATCATGACAAGGTGTGGGGAAGGCCGGTTTATGACAGCTTAGAGTTATTTGAAAAGCTTTGTTTAGATGGGCAGCAGGCCGGGTTATCTTGGATTACTATTCTTAAAAAACAGCAAAATTATGAGGCGGCATTTGCCCATTTTGATCCTAAAACTATTGCGACCTTTGATGCAGCCAAAGTTGAGGAGTTAATGCTTAATCCGGGCATTGTGCGCAATCGATTAAAGATAAACTCGATCATCAGAAACGCAAAAGCTTATCTTGCATATGTAGAGCAGGGGAATGATTTCTCAGTATTTTTATGGGGCTTTGTTGGCGATATTCCTAAGGTAAATCATTTTGGTTCTTCAGCGGAGTTACCCGCACAAACCCCTGAGTCAGAAGCCATGTCTAAGGCATTAAAAAAGATGGGATTCAACTTTGTCGGCCCGACAATTTGCTACGCCTTTATGCAAGCGGTTGGCATGGTCAATGACCACACTACAGACTGTTTTTGTTATAGCGAAGAAGGTGCTAGGAAGAGCTAAGAAAGGTACTAGGGGCTAGGAAGGATAAAAGCTGGGCCGAATGCTTCGCTGGCGGATAACGGAACGTTCGCAAGCTCACTCACGGAAAAGACGAAAAGATTAGAGCATATAAAATCCAAAACATAACAATAAAAATTAGAAATAAAGGCTAGGGGGGTTAGGTTGATGCTAGAACCTAGAACCTAGAACCTAGAACCTAGAACCTAGAACCTAGAACCTAGAACCTAGAACCTAGAACCTAGAAC
>NZ_JBRILQ010000034.1:0-55675 GCF_052977045.1 Shewanella sp. 125m-7 | reverse complement strand
CGGATGTAGCTCAGCTGGATAGAGTACCTGGCTACGAACCAGGCGGTCGGAGGTTCGACTCCTCCCATCCGCACCATATAAAACATAATTAGATTTAAGTAGTACCGATTTTGCGGATGTAGCTCAGCTGGATAGAGTACCTGGCTACGAACCAGGCGGTCGGAGGTTCGACTCCTCCCATCCGCACCATATTAAACATAGTTAAATAGTAAGTTTTACCGATTTTGCGCGTGTAGCTCAGCTGGATAGAGTACCTGGCTACGAACCAGGCGGTCGGAGGTTCGACTCCTCCCACGCGCACCATGTTTTGCGGAGAGGTGGCCGAGTGGCCGAAGGCGCTCCCCTGCTAAGGGAGTATGGGCTTTAACTCCCATCGAGGGTTCGAATCCCTCCTTCTCCGCCATTTATTAGATACAAAAAACCGCACTAAGTGCGGTTTTTTTGTGTCTGTTATTTACGCTTGTGTTAACCCATTATTGTTATTGGCTGATTAGATTGTTTTTCTGTCTATTATTGATTTTACCTTCCTCGTTTTAGCTCCTAATATTTAACCCTCCTGTTTGAGTCATATTTCCCATGCATCTGAATATCCAACATTAGTCTTAATTGATTAGCTGTAAGCATCCAGTGATCTACATCTAGCCCAGTTTATTCAGGTCTAATCGTTCCGAACACCTTGAGTGGGCATAATACGAATGTCAATCAAGGTATATATGAATGCAAAATGACAATATCGAACCCACAGCAAAGAATCCAAAGAAGAAGCCAACGGCTTAATCACTGAGCAGGGCTACGTCTATTCCCCATGTTAGCTAAGAGTCTGTTGATGGTATGAGTATGCCTCTGCAGAGCCTGAGCTTATTGATCAAAGCAATTGTGGGGGAAGCAAAGGCACGGTTATCCAGAAGTTTAGTTACCAAGTATTAATGCTCGGCAGATTTATGTTGGGGTCAAATTATCACTGGGTGTGACTTGATCACGGGGTGCAGCAAATTAGGCTTTTGACTCACGCCGTCAATGTCGCTGGTTGGACTGACATAAATACACTACAAGTTGCGATAGCAATACTGATTTAAACACTCTTGTTTATCGTAACCGTCTATTACAAATGGCAACAATCAACGCTTAAAGGACAGGCCTAGCAAGCGCTCGCAGCGAAAGACTGGTATCGATTCATCAGTGTTCTTTATCGACAACGAGATAAGGTTAATGCCCCTGCAATATTGGAAGTTGATGATAGTGAAGCGCAGTTAATGCAGAGTGATGAAAAAACGAATCAAACACTATCAAGATTACTTTATTGTTTGTTTAGTCGGCCTGCGAAGGTTTGTAGCAATGAGTCGCTAGGGGCTGCTGAGACAGCTGTAGCAAACAATATGACTCGCTCCTTAAACTCTGCCGCCTCAGCCCCATCTCAAGCATCATTAACAAAATGGATAAAATAGCGGTGAATTCTCACCTTTTATATATGCCTATTGAGTGACTCTTTCCGAGAAACGTAATTGCATAAAATCTCACCGTAGAGTGAAATCTAATCCTCTGTTCTATTTTCTGAATTCATTTTCCAGAAATTACACCGTTAAATTATAAAGAAATTGTCATAAAAGCTTGTATATTGTTGGATATTGAATTTTTAGTCACTTTCAATGAGGAATTGTTAGTTAGCTTGTGTTGTTGATGTTTTTCGTGGTATGACCAATTTACAGCTTGGTCGCTATTTTGTTATAAATAGGTTGTTGTTTTTGCTCGGCGCTCGCAATTTCACTGTAAAGCAGTATCTAAAATGAATGGAATGAAATGCATAGTTTGTGAGTGTTAGGTGAATAATTATTGGGTGGTTGTTGTTTTTGTTCGCAAAGAAGATGCCAATGAGAGGGTGAGATGGATTCAATATCTGGGCAGTTATATGACGCACTGGGGATCATGGTACTAGGCATGACGCTAGTATTTGTTTTTTTGAGTATTCTCATTTTAGCAATCAATTTAGTAGCTCGAAAATTTGGACCTTTACCGCAACAGGATGTGAGTCAAGTTCCTTCGACTCAACCGCAGTCGGGGCAAGCGAGTGTGAGTCCTTTAATAGCTGCAGTTATCACTGCTGCAATTCATCAGCATCGTAAGAAAGTATAATAAAAGCAGGGAGTTTTGTATGAGCAAGCCATTGGCTTTAACTGACGTGGTCCTAAGAGACGCGCACCAATCTATTCTCGCTACTCGTTTGCGTACCGAAGATATGTTACCTATTGCACCTTTACTCGATCAAGTTGGCCTTTGGTCAATTGAGTCTTGGGGAGGCGCAACGTTTGATTCGTGTATTCGCTATTTAGGTGAAGATCCATGGGAACGTATTCGTGAGTTAAAAAAGGTCATGCCCAACACACCACAGCAGATGCTGCTGCGTGGACAAAACCTGTTAGGTTACCGTCATTATGCTGATGACTTAGTACATCGTTTTGTAGAGCGGGCACATACAAACGGAGTCGATATATTCCGTGTATTCGATGCCATGAATGACGTACGTAACCTTGAAACAGCAGTTAAATCAGTTATTGAAGTCGGTGGCCATGCTCAAGGCACACTCTCTTACACGACCAGTCCTGTACACAAGCTTACAACCTGGGTTGATATGGCCAAGCGCATTGAAGATATGGGCTGTCATTCTTTATGTATTAAAGATATGGCGGGTTTGCTTAAGCCTTTTGAAGCTTTTGACTTAATTAGCCAAATTAAATCTAAAACTGATCTTGTGGTGTCACTGCATTGCCATGCCACCACAGGCCTAAGTACTGCTACCTACCAAAAAGCCATTGAGGCGGGTATCGATGTACTCGATACAGCCATTTCATCAATGAGCCAAACCTATGGTCATACAGCTACAGAGACGGTTGTTGCCATGGTTGAAGGTACTGACAGAGCTACAGGTTATGATATGGAGTTGCTAGAAGAAATAGCTGCGTATTTTAGAGTCGTGCGTAAAAAATATGCTGCATTTGAAGGTGAGCTAAAGGGCATCGATTCGAGAATTTTACGAGCCCAAGTCCCTGGCGGCATGTTAACTAATATGGAAAGCCAATTAAAAGAGCAGGGTGCTGCAGATAAGCTTGATCTTGTTTTAGAAGAGATCCCGCGTGTGCGGGAAGATTTAGGTTTCTTGCCCTTAGTTACACCGACTTCGCAAATTGTCGGTACTCAGTCAGTTATCAATGTATTAACTGGCGAGCGTTATAAATCGATGACTAAAGAAACTGAAGGTGTATTAAAAGGCGAGTATGGCGCAACGCCAGCCCCCGTTAATGCCGAGTTGCAACAGCGTGTATTGGCGGGAAAAGAGGCAATTACTTGCCGTCCTGCTGACTTGCTTGAATCAGAGCTTGATAGATTGCGTGTAGAGCTAAAACAAAAAGCGGCTAGCGATGGTATTACTCTTGCCGAGGAGCTTGATGATGATGTACTGACCTACGCATTATTCCCACAAATAGGTCTTAAATTCCTAAGTAATCGTAATAACCCAGATGCGTTTGAACCTAAGCCAGAAGTGGCAGCTAAAGCACTCGAAGAAGATAAAAAGGTAGCGGCGAAAGCCGCTAGTCAGCAAGGGCCAGAAACCTATACGGTGACCGTGCAAGGGCAAAGCTTTGTGGTAGAAGTGGCCGAAGGTGGCGATATTAGTCAAATAACTCCTAGCGAGAACGTAGTGCCTTTTGTTACGCCTGCAGCAACAGCAAGTGTGAATGTTGAAACCGCGGCGGTAAAACATGAGCAAAATGCGCCGTTATCGGGCAATATTTTCAAAGTGCATGTCTCTGCTGGTGACAGCGTTAAAGAAGGGGATGTGGTTATTATCCTCGAAGCGATGAAAATGGAAACCGAAGTCCGCGCCGAAACCGATGGCGTCATCTCAAAGGTTTGGGTTAAAGAAGGTGACGCGGTTGCAGTTGGTAGCCAGTTGTTGGCGTTAGCTTAGGAGTCGTCATGGAAGGATTAATCGCATTCTGGTCAGAGTCCGGCATTGCCAACTTTACTGGTGGCCAATTGCTAATGATGGGGGTTGGCTGCTTACTGTTATATCTGGCAATAGCTAAGAAGTTTGAACCCTTATTGCTGCTGCCTATTGGGTTTGGTGCAATACTGGCGAACATCCCCAACGGTGGTTTTACTGAGGAGGGGGGCTTACTTTATTTTGCTTACCATGTGGGGATTGAAACTGGTGTCTTCCCATTGCTTATCTTTATGGGGGTGGGAGCATTAACTGATTTCAGCGCCCTTATCGCTAACCCTAAAATGTTATTGCTTGGTGCGGCAGCTCAGTTTGGTATCTTTTCGACCTTGTTAGGTGCTATTGCGCTTAACTGGATACCCGGTTTTGAGTTCTCGATGAAAGACGCTGCTGCAATTGCCATTATTGGTGGAGCCGATGGGCCGACGGCTATCTTCTTAGCCTCTAAACTTGCGCCAGAACTGCTAGGAGCAATTGCGGTTGCAGCCTATTCATATATGGCACTTGTTCCGATAATTCAGCCACCAATTATGCGTTTGCTTACAACTGACTCAGAGCGTCAAATTAAGATGGAGCAGCTTCGTGAAGTGAGCAAAAAAGAGAAGATCATCTTCCCTTTAATGGTACTTGGATTAACGATTTTGTTCCTACCCGCAGCAACGCCACTAGTGGGTATGTTCTGTCTTGGTAACTTGATGCGAGAATCGGGTGTTGTTGATAGGTTATCGAACACGGCGCAAAATGAACTTATCAATATTGTGACCATCTTTTTAGGTCTTGCTGTTGGTTCTAAGTTGTCGGCAGAACAGTTTTTGCAGATGGAAACGCTAGGTATTTTAGTGTTAGGTGCCGTTGCGTTTGCGATAGGTACAGCCACGGGGGTGCTGATGGCAAAACTGATGAACAAGCTTTCGGGCGGTAAGGTTAACCCATTGCTTGGCGCCGCAGGTGTCTCTGCTGTGCCGATGGCTGCGCGAGTGGTGAACAAGGTTGGCCTTGAGGCCAATAACCAAAATTTCTTGCTAATGCATGCCATGGGGCCAAACGTGGCCGGAGTGCTAGGCAGTGCAGTCGCCGCAGGTGTGTTGTTAGCCGTACTCGGCTAGTTGATGCCTTTTGGAAAAGTCCCGTATTCAGTACTCTGAAGCGGGATTTTTTTATTTATGGAGTAATGATTAATTGTTGCTGTTAATTTCAGCTGTTCTAGCTTAGTCTAATTTAACACTTTCTTTACTAACTAAATTATGAGCTTATGCGGCGCTTACCACCGTTAAATCCTTTGAGAGCTTTCGAATCTGCAGCTAGGCATGAGCACTTCTCTCGCGCCGCAGATGAGCTTTGCGTCACTCATAGTGCGATTAGTCATCAAGTGAAGACATTGGAGGAGGCATTAGGCATTAAGTTGTTCGAAAAGCAAGGCCGTAATGCTAAGTTGACGCCGTCGGGGGCAAACTTGTTACCCGCAATACAGGAAGCGTTCGATATTATCAGTCAAGCCTGTGAAAAAGCAGTTGAGCCCGGATTAAGTGGTCGCTTAGTTATTTCTGCCCCCCCTGAACTTTCTTCTAAGTGGCTTATTAAACAGATTGGTGATTTTGCTATTCGTTATCCTTCAATCGATGTCAGTCTATTGCTGCACTCTAGCGACGAAACTAGCATTAATCCACAGACAGATCTCTCTATTATCTATGGTGCTGGAGACGCAGACTGGAATCGCTATTGGGTCACTCCGATTAAACGGATGGAGTTTTTTCCTGTGTGTAGTCCCTTGTTACTCGAATCGGATAATAATGTGGGGCTAGCGGCTAAGAAAGAGGGCTTTCTCCCCTTAGACTTGAGTGCGCAGCGCCTATTACACGATGATCAAGACGGTAAGACGTGGGCGACTTGGCTCGGAGCTCATGCGCCGCATATCTTAAATACGCCACAACATTTAAACTTTGCCCATGCAGGTCTGTCTTTAGAAGCCGCAATAGCAGGGTATGGCGTTGCTATTGGAGATAATTTCACTGCCAGTACAGAGTTAGCAAGTGGCAAGCTGGTTAGGCCGTTTGAGCAAAGTGTTCCTTCGTTAGGTAACTATTATTTGGTCGCCGAAAAACGAAAAAGAGGGGATGCTAAACTCATTACTTTCATCGATTGGCTACTGGCTCAAATCAATAATAAATTCAGTGCTGAGACTCTGTCAGATTAATTATTTAATAAGCGTCGCTCTAACTCCTTCTTATTCGTCAAACCAGGTTATTTTCATAAGCGTACTAAGGTTAGTTTTTCTCTATATTTTTACGATAAAAAGCTAATAATCGCGTAATGCGTGAAAAAAACTCACCAATCTAGGTAACTTTTCTCAGTAGACCCTACATTTTTATCTCGTTAGGTTTGGATATATCAAATCAAAACCAATTAAATAAAAACAAGGTTAGGTCTATGTCACGAACATTAAGCTCCACTCCTCGCGAAGACGGTTTTCGAATGCCGGGTGAATTTGAACCTAAAAAAGGCTGCTGGTTAGGTTGGCCCGAGCGCAGTGATGTTTGGCGCAATGGTGCCAAACCAGCTCAGAAAGTGTGGGTTGAGATCTGCACCGCCATCGCATCCAGTGAGCGGGTCACTGTATGTGTATCTCAGGCTCAGTATGAGAATGCGCGTCATATGTTGCCTGAAGCGGTTCGAGTGCTGGAAATGAGTACCAATGATGCTTGGTTTCGAGATTCTGCCTGTGCTTTTCTGGTTAACGATAAAGGTGAGGTTAGAGGCACTGATTGGGCGTTTAACGCTTACGGCGGCTTAAATGGAGGACTTTATTTTCCATGGGATAAAGATGAGAAAATCGCGCAGAAAATTCTTGAAATAGAAAACCTTGATCGTTATCGCTCATCGCTTATTGCCGAGATGGGGGGGATTCAATGTGACGGTCAAGGAACGTTACTGACCACAGAGCAGTGCTTACTTAATGCGAACCGCAATGGTCATCTTGGTAAGGCGGCAGTTGAGCAGCAGCTACGAGATTACATGGGAGTGGAAAAAATCATTTGGTTACCTCGTGGTTGTAAGTTTGATGAGACTGACGGTCATATTGATGATCTTGCTTGTTGGGTTGCTCCGGGAGAGTTATTGCTGCAGTGGACTGATGATAGCAGCGATTCACAGTACGAAATCTATCAAGAAGCGTATGCGATTTTAAGTCGAAGCACAGATGCTCGTGGCCGGAAAATTAACATCCATAAAATCCCGCAGCCTAAGCCATTGGAGTGGACTGAGGAAGAAGCTTATGGGTTGGATGTTTCGCAGGGAACCCATAGTCGCGTGGCAGGCACTAAAATTTGCGCTTCTTATATCAATTATTACATAGGTAACTCAGTCATTATGGTTCCTGCTTATGACGATCCTATGGATGAACCTGCCCAAGCAATATTGCGACAACTATTCCCCCACCATAAGGTTATCGGGATTCAAAATGCCCGTGAAATCTTGCTTGGAGGAGGCAATGTTGCCTGCATTACTCAACCACAGTACGCAGGTATTAACCCATAGAAGATACAACTCGTCATCAGAACTATACCAGAACAGGGAAGATAAGATGAATAACCAATCAAGAATGTTGTTAGTGACATTAGCACTATTCACGGGCTCTGCATCGGCGCAGAGTACCCTTAATATTTATAACTGGTCAGATTATATCAGTGAGGCTGCAATAGCCTCATTTGAAGCCAAAACGGGGATTAAAGTGAACTACGATGTTTATGATTCCCAGGAGCTTGCCGAAACCAAATTATTACTCGGTAAAACAGGCTACGATCTAGTGGTGTCTTCAGGCTCATTCTTAAAACGACAGATTAAGGTCGGGGTATTTCAGCCGTTAGATAAGAGCCGTTTAAAGAACTATGAACACCTAGATCCTAAGGTTCTCAACATAGTTCAGTCTTTTGATGAAGGTAATAAGTATGCCGTTCCCTATATGTGGGGAACTACAGGTATTGGCTATAACATAGATAAGGCGACTCAAATATTAGGCGAACAAGCCTTAAATACTTGGGATCTTCTGTTCCAAGCCGAGACGGTTTCAAAGTTTACTGAATGCGGCGTCGCCATGGTTGATGCGCCAAGCGAAGTTGTCAGCGCTATGTTGAAGTATTTAGGTAAGGACCCCAACTCTCAGAATTTAGACGATCTCAACCTAGTTGAGCAGCGTCTTTTAGCCATACGCCCCTATATCACTTACTTTCACAGTTCCTCCTATGTTACCGACCTTGCAAGTGGCAACATTTGCCTCGCTATGGGCTGGAGTGGTGATGTATTTATGGCTGCAAACAGAGCCCTTGAGGCTAACAACGGGATCAATGTTGACTATGTGATCCCAAAGGAGGGCGCACAAGGTTGGGCCGACACGTTTAACATTACCGTTGATTCTAAAAATGTCGATGCAGCCTATGCCTTTTTGGATCATATCTTAGAGCCTAAGGTTATCGCTGAGATCTCTAATTATGTCTGGTATGCCAATGCTAACGCCGATTCACAGCAATATATTAATAGTGACATTACCTCTCATCCCGGGATATACCCGGATGACAAAACCTTGGATAACCTGTTTGCGGATGAGGGGCGTAGTTTGAAATATGAACGGGCAATGAATCGCATGTGGACTCGTGTTAAGACGGGCCACTAACCGCTATCACCCGCAGTTATAGAGACTCATTTTGAGTCTCAATTTTTAGCTGGGAACATATTTTTAGACACTAAAGAAAAGGGGCTTTGTATGTCAAAACCTGTCAAATTTGCAGCTATTCAACTCGCTATTAACTGGGATGTTGAATGTAATCTTTCTAAAGCAATTCAAAAAGTCAAAGAGGCTGCAGCTAATGGTGCTCAAGTTATTTTACTTCAGGAACTGTTTGCCGCCCCCTATTTTTGTAAGCAGCAGAATGCCAAATATTTTGAATTAGCGACAGAGTTAGCAGATAGCAGTTTAATTAAGCAAATGAGTGAATTAGCCAAATCCCTACAAGTGGTTCTGCCTATTAGTTATTTTGAAAAGTCAGGTAATAACTTCTTTAACTCACTGGTTATGATAGATGCTGATGGCACTGTTCTAGACAATTATCGCAAGTCCCATATTCCCGATGGCCCGGGTTATTGTGAGAAGTACTACTTCAGCCCTGGAGACACAGGTTTTAAGGTGTGGCATACCCGCTACGGTTGTTTTGGAGCTGGGATCTGTTGGGACCAATGGTTTCCAGAGTTAGCCCGCTGTCTAACTTTAGCGGGTGCAGAGGCAATATTTTACCCTACCGCTATCGGCTCTGAGCCTCAAGATCCGAACTTAGATTCTAAAGGACATTGGCAGCGAACCATGCAAGGCCATGCTGCCGCAAATGTCATACCGGTTATTGCAGCCAATCGTACTGGTGTAGAAAGCGATGACGGAGTAGAAACACATTTTTATGGTTCCTCTTTTATTACCGACCATACGGGGGAAATATTAGCGGAAGCTAGCCGTGATTTAGAGGAGGTCATCTATGCAGAGATAGATCTTCACTCTACTCGACTTGCTCGCTATAGCTGGGGACTGTTTCGGGATAGACGGCCAGATTTATACTCAGAATTATTATCTTTGACAGCAGTACGCCAGCAACAGCGATAAGTGCATAGGCTCTAATCGGAAGGCTATTAAGCGCGATATTAACTAAGCGCTTTAAATACGATTTATGCGCCAATCTAAGTTGTCAGTTTTGGCGCGCATTGATTGTGCTGATGTTTATGATACTAATTGCGAATATTTTGACCCGCCGTGAGCCAGAGTAAAAATGCCAATGCAAAAATGATGGTTAGGCTGATGCCGATGATATAAAGAAAACCAGTCTTTCCTTGCTTTAATGGAACACCGTTATAGTTAAGAAAAAGCGCCCATACCAGTGAAAGCAATATGGGAAGAATGAAGAGTTTTGTCATACCTAACCACTCCTGAATTATTGTTTTTAAGCAGTAGAATATTGAAAAGTATAAAGTAAAAAGGCCGCAAATGCGGCCTTTATTTAATCAAAGATTGAGATTAGCTTCGCACCTGCTCAGCTGTTGTATCTTCTTGAGCATAGAACTGTGCTTCATCGAGTTGCCCTTCTGATTTACCAATAACCACTGCAGTCATCATGTCGCCGGTCACGTTAGTTGCCGTGCGGATCATATCAATAATACGATCAATCGCTGCAATAAAGGCGATACCTTCTAGCGGTAAACCGACCACACCTAATGTCACGCTTAACATTACCATTGCGCTGCCAGGTACGCCGGCGGTTCCCACTGAGGCGACGGTTGCTGTAACAGCAATCAGCATATAGTCAGTCATATCCAGTGGAATGCCATAAATTTGAGCGATGAAAATTGCTGCAATCGCAGGGTAAATCCCCCCGCAGCCATCCATATTCATGGTCGCACCTAAAGGAAGAACAAAAGAGCCATAACGCTTAGATACACCCATAGATTCGCTGCAGCGAGTGCTCGCAGGTAGGGTGCCAAAACTTGATGCAGTGGTAAAAGCAACAATTTGCGCTGGTATCGCTTTACGGAAAAACTGTAGCGGACTGAGCTTTGCTGCAAACTTAATTAAACCACCGTAAACGAAAATGATGTGGATTAGAGCCGCTAAATAGATAGCGCCAATAAACTTACCTAATGGAAGTAGAGTCGATAAACCATATTCACCCACAACCCACGCCATTAAACCAAATACACCGATAGGAGTCAGTTGTAGCACCATACGAGTGAGTTGGAACATCACTTCTGCGCCCGCTTCGATTGTACGTTTTAAGGGCGCAGCTTTTTCACCGACTTTATTGATCGCAATACCAATTAATGCGGCAAAAACGATAATTTGCAGTACCTTACCTTCAGCTAGAGACGCAAAAGGGTTGACTGGGATCATATCTAATAGCACCTGAGTAAAGCCCGGCACATTTCGTTCACGCACTTCGGTCGCAACGAGTTCCAGCGAGCCGCCCATGTCGATTACAGAGCCGATAGTCAGGCCTATCAGTGAGGCGATGGTGCCGGTAAACATGAACATGGCTAAGGTTTTAAAGCTCAGTCTTTTTAAACTAGCCTCAGATCCAAGCGAGGTAATACTCACAACGATGGCGCAGAAAATGAGAGGGGCAACCAGCATCTTAATCGCACTGATAAACAGATCGCCAAGCGGTTTCAGTACTGTTGCTGATTCGCCAAAAATGACACCTACGCCGGCGCCTAAGATAAAGGCAGCTAATACTTTCTGCCAAAAAGGGATGTTTTTAATTGCTTGCCACATTATTGAAGTTCCAAATGTTTTATTTTTATAAAGTTACTTTACGGGTGAATCTTTGTTCACTCCAGCGTTAATTTGCAGGCAATAATTAATCATCTCTAGCAAGATTTACATTTAGTTACCCAATTAAGACCATTCTATAGATAGTCTGACTTGCATCACAAACCTATTTAGTTATAACTTATCGTTATATAAGAGTTTGTTTTGATAACTTTAAATTTTAACTATATTGCAACATGGTAAGGTTTTTGTCGTTAACAGTATAAAAAAATTAGTTAATTCACTGGCTAAGGGATTTTTCTGGCTTTTGGATTGTCGATAGGTAAGTTCTTTTTGAGTTTTAATTGTTATTAAAAGCGGTATTTATTTTTAGCGAGTTAATTCAAATATCACTGCTGGTTGTTTTTTCTGTAGTAGGTAATACTAGGTGCAATATCAAACGCCTCAGCAAAAGCTAGAAATATTGCTAGTTGGTATAATAAGGAGAAAGTCTTTGAAAAAATGGATATTAGCCGCGGCAATCAGTGCTGCATTAATGGGCTGCGCAGGACAACAAACAGAAACAACGCTTCCTCAAGGGGTAAAGCTAGTCGAATCAGTGAGCTTTGCCGCTGACCAAGTCGGGATCCCTTACCGCAAGTATCAATTGGCCAATGGCTTAACGGTAATCCTGCATGAAGACCATTCAGACCCATTAGTCCATGTTGATGTGACTTATCATGTGGGCTCAGGGCGTGAGTTAGAAGGCCGCTCAGGCTTTGCTCATCTATTTGAACATATGATGTTCCAAGGTTCAGAGAATGTCGGTGACGAGCAGCATTTTAAAATGGTCACCGAGGCGGGCGGCACGTTAAACGGTACCACTAATTCCGATAGAACCAATTATTTTGAAACTGTCCCGAATAACCAGCTAGAGAAAATGCTCTGGCTAGAGTCAGATCGTATGGGCTTTTTCTTACCTGCGCTAACGGAAGCAAAGTTCGAAGTGCAGCGCGAAACCGTTAAAAACGAACGTGCTCAGCGTATCGACAATCGCCCTTATGGGCGGATGGGAGAGCGTTTCAATCAAGCATTTTATCCCCAAGGACACCCTTACTCATGGCCAGTAATTGGTTGGCCTGAAGATTTAAACCGTGCCGATGTTGAAGATGTTAAGCACTTCTTCCAGCGTTGGTATGGTCCGAACAATGCCACTTTAACCATAGGTGGTGACTTTGACGAGATGCAAGCGCTTGCCTGGGTAAATAAATACTTTGGTGAGATCCCAGCAGGCCCAGCGGTAGATGCACCTGTAAAAGAGCTAGTGACACTTGATCAAACGCGGTATTTATCAATGGAAGATAGGGTTCATCTTCCATTGCTGCGCATTGGCATGCCAACGGTTTATGCTCGCCATGAAGACGAAGCTGCACTCGATCTGCTGTCTAATATTTTAGGTGGCGGTAAGACCTCACTATTTTATAAAAACCTAGTCAAAGATGGATTAGCTGTGCAAGCTGGTGTAAGCCATCCATGCCAAGAGTTAGCCTGTCAGTTCTCTATGTATGCGTTGGCAAACCCCGCTCGTGGCGGTAATTTGGCTGAGATAGAGCAAGCTATGCAAGACTCGATTAAAGAGTTTGAGCAACGCGGCGTGACCGATGACGATCTTGAAAAAGTGAAAGTTAACTTTGAGGCGGGCACCATTTTTGGCCTACAAAGCGTTCAGGGCAAAGTGGCTAGCTTGGCCTTCAACGAGACCTTCTCTGATAATCCAGACATGATTGGCTTTGATTTAACCCGTTATGCCAATGTCACTAAAGAAGATGTGATGCGTGTATTTAACAAGTACATCAAAGATAAACCTATGGTGGTTATGAGTGTTGTCCCGCAAGGGCAAACACAGCTTATCGCTAAAGCGGATAACTTTGTTGCACCAGCTGAAAAGATTGCCAGCGTTGCGGTTGAAAGCCTAGAGATTAAGCCGCAGATCGCCTCTACATTTGATCGAAGTGTTATCCCAGCAGCAGGCCCTGCACCGGTGCTGACGATGCCTGAACTTTGGCAAGGTCAGCTTGCCAATGGTATTGACGTGATTGGTACTCAAACAACTGAAACCCCTACGGTTGAAATTGTTATTTATCTTAACGGTGGCCATCGTTTGCTTGATGTTAGTCAAGCGGGTCTCGCAGGCATGACTGCAGCAATGATGAATGAGTCGAGCAAGCAGCGTAGTTCAGAAGAGTTAACTCAAGCATTAGAGATGTTAGGTAGTAACGTCAGCTTTAGCGCCAGTGGTTATCAAAGCCAAGTTAAGATCTCATCGTTAACGACGAACCTTGGTAAAACCATGGCAATTGTGCAAGAAAAACTGTTTGAACCGGGTTTTACAGCTGCAGACTTTGAGCGAGTTAAACAACAGAAGTTACAGCATCTGCAACGTGAGTTGACTGAGCCAAACTATTTAGCATCGACAGCCTTTAGTGAGTTGCTATATGGTGATCAAAGTCCATTTGGGATCAGCAGTGGTGGGTCACTTGAAACGGTTTCTGCAATGACTCTAGATGACGTCAAAGCCTTTTATAAGCAGCAATACACGGCGGGTAATGCACAAGTCGTAGCAGTCGGTAGCTTAAATGAAGCGCAGATGCTGACAAATCTTGCTACGCTTTCAGATTGGAAAGGGGCTGCAACACCCTTACCTGCACTTGCTAGCTTGCCTGCATTTGAAGGTGGCAAAATCTTTATCGTTGATAAGCCCGAAGCGGCGCAGTCGGTGATAAAAATAGGTAAACGTGGACTAAAATATGATGCAACCGGCGAGTTTTTTAAATCATATTTGATGAACTATCCATTAGGTGGTGCATTTAATAGCCGCATAAATCTTAATCTTCGTGAAGATAAAGGTTACACCTATGGCGCGAGAAGTTACTTTTCCGGTGGTCCAGAGCAAGGATATTATCAAGCGACGGCCAGCGTGCGTAGCGATGTGACAACGCAGGCGTTAATCGAATTTATTAAAGAGATTAATAGCTTCCAAGAAGCGGGGATGACGCAAAAAGAGCTCGAGTTTATGAAGAGCTCTATTTCGCAGTCGAAAGCACTAAACTACGAAACGCCATACCAAAAAGCGGGCTTAATGCGTAATATTCAACGTTATGATTTGGACGATAACTACAGTGAACAACAAACGGCAATTACCAATGGTATTGGCCTTAGTGAACTAAATAAATTGGCAAAAGAACAGTTGAATTTAGACGATATGGTTATTTTAGTGGTAGGTGATCGCGCTAAAATAGAGTCTGAATTATCGACACTTGGCTATCCAATTGAAATTTTACAGTTGTAAAAGACTGAGTTAGTCCATATATCCGAGTGATGGTGTCTATTCTGTGGCATCATCTCATCGTTTTTTATGGTGGCAGTTGAGTAAACGCTAATTGGGTACGACTTGAAATTTAAGTTGGCTATAGCGGGTCTGCTGACATGCTATATGGGTTAGAGTCACGTACTAGAGAGCAATATATTGAAATCTTTCAATGAAGTAATAGGCAAACTGTCGGATACGGCAAGTCGTCAGGCGCTAAAATCAATGCAACGAGGCATTGAGCGTGAAGCGTTAAGAATCGAAAAGTCGGGCCACTTGGCATTGGATAAACATCCGAAGGCATTAGGGTCTGCTTTAACGCATTCGCGGATCACTACAGATTATAGCGAATCTCTACTAGAGTTTATTACGCCAGTTTTTGAAGATATTGATGAGCTAGTCGAAGACTTGACTCTCACTCACGCCTATAGTGTGCGTCACTTAAATGGCCAACGTTTATGGCCCGTGAGTATGCCATGTTACTTAGGCGATGCGGGTGATATTCCCATTGCCGATTATGGTAGTTCAAACACAGGGCAAATGAAGCGGTTATATCGAAAAGGACTAACCTATCGTTATGGCGCGCAAATGCAGATCATCTCAGGTGTGCATTTTAATTTCTCAGTGTCAGACCAACTCTGGAGCAGACTGTACGAATTGTCAGATAAGTCATTAACCTTAGATGACTTTATTTCTGATTCCTACTTTGGTCTTATTCGTAACTATCGTCGTTTAGTCTGGGTGTTACCATATTTATTCGGTGCGTCACCTGCGCTTTGCAGCACATTTATTCAAGATCCAAAGACCAATAACTTTCCGTTTGAAGTCATAGGTAATGGCACTTTATATTTGCCGTATGCAACCTCGTTACGGATGAGTGACCTGGGTTATACCAACCAAGAGCAAGACAACTTAAACATAAGTTACAACAGCTTAGATTGTTACTTAGACGGGATGAAATCAGCGATTAATATGCCTTCGGCTAAGTTTGCAAAAATTGGTGTCAAAGTTGATGGCGAGTACCGTCAGCTAAACGCCAATATTTTACAGATTGAAAATGAATTCTATTCGCCAATTCGTGCCAAGCGAGTAGCAAAAGGCAACGAAAAACCTTCAGAATCACTTGCTCGAGCAGGGGTTGAGTATATCGAGGTTCGCGCTTTAGATGTGAACCCATACAGCTCAGTTGGAATAGAGAAATCTCAAATTAGATTCCTCGACCTATTTTTATTAAATTGTTTGTTGCAGCCATCAGCCACATCTGATGCCGCTGAAGAAGCAGAAATTGCGGCTAACTTGCACGCTGTCGTACTTGAAGGGCGTAAACCTGGGCTGATGTTAAGCCGCTCAGGTGAAGAGATAAGTTTAAGCAACTGGCTTGAATCACTGTTCGGTAATTTGAAAGATATTGCGCAGTTACTCGACGATGACCAAGATGATTACCAAGTTGCACTGGCTAAATGGCATAAAGCGATTGATAACCCAGATGAAACCTTGTCGGGCCAAATCATTAAAGGGCTAAAAGACGATCAAATTGATCATAGTGATTGGGTGCTGCAATTAGCAGAAGAGTATCATCAGCAATTAAAAGCCTATCCATTATCAGAGACAGTAACAATGCGTTATGAGCAAGATGCTATAGCGTCACTCGACAAACAGGCAGCACTAGAAGCTGAGCCTAGCGTCAGTTTTGATGAGTTTTTAATTGATTACTTTAAGGCGTAACCTTGGTGACTAAGGCCTTCAACAGCGTATTGAGTTTTACTGTATTGGTGCTGCTAGTATCAGGTTGTGCGACACAATCTGATACGGCTAATCAGTGTGGTATTGTTGCGACGTATATGGAGCCTGATCGCGACGCGGATATATACCGCGTCGTGGTGACACATCTCGATGGAAAGCCCGTTATTTCCCAGCCAAATTATCGTTTAAGTGTTGGAGAGCACACCTTTATCGTGGCCGAGTTAATTGATGCGCCAAGTTTGAAGGTCAAACTTTCTGCCCGTACACCTAAAGAGCTTAAGGTTAGAGTCGGTGCAAATGAGCGTTATCATATAGGCGCAAAATTTAATACTGGCCAAGTGTATCGAGGTAATGATAGCGGATTTTGGCAGCCTGTAGTGTGGCAGCAAGAACCCTATGAGTGTGAAAGCCCCTCAGCGTTATAGCTTATCATTGATTTAGCTTTTCCCTTGTTGATTTGTAACACAATTTACTAAACCCTCAATTGCATCTTTAGTTCATCAATGTGACACTATGGTTTTGCTATTACTGTCTGTTGGTACTCCTTCTTATGAAATGGCCTGCATTATTTGCGACTATTGTTTTAGCCACGCTGTTAACAGGGTGCGCGACTCCTCCTCCAAAAGATCCTGAGAATCTTTGTTCGATTTATACCGAGAACCGTTCTTGGTATAGCGCGGCGAAAGATACCCGCGAAAAATGGGGGGTACCAGTACACATACCTTTAGCCATGATGTATCAAGAAAGCTCTTTTAAGCATAACGCGGCGCCACCAATGGAATACTTCTTAGGTTTTATTCCGATAGGTCGAGCGAGTGATGCTTATGGGTATGCGCAGGCAAAAACTATGACATGGGATGATTATGTCAAGGAAACCGGCAACTCCTGGTCTAGTCGCAGTAATTTTGATGACGCCATGGACTTTATGGGTTGGTTTATTTATAAGACGCATAAAATTAATGGCGTGTCTAAATGGGATGCCCGTAATCAGTACTTAAATTATCACGAAGGCTGGGGTGGTTATAAACGTAAAACCTATAACCAAAAGGCGTGGTTAATTAAAGTCGCTGGCCGTGTAGATGATCGTTCTAAACGCTATGCAGCACAATATAGGCAGTGCCAGGAAGATCTTGATTCATCTTGGTTATGGCGACTCTTTTTCGGATAGTGCCAGTTTTAGCTAACTCAAGACCATTCGAGCCTCTGCACTGCAGGGGCTTTTCTTTCCCTGCTGTGAAGTGGCGTAGCTCTGATTACAATCAGTAGAAAGCTCTGATCGCTAGGCCGAGTTTAACACTTGTGAGCTAAGGTCATTAATTAAGAGTTAACAAACCTGTTGATGCTTTAGGCGCTTATTTTGATACAAAATATCATTGGCGGCCTTAAAACTTGCATTGAAATTACCTTGGTAGAGAGTTATAGCGTAGCTAAACTTTACTTCGGGTCTAACTTTTTCATGATTAAGATCGTCTGTATTTGGCGATGCCAATGTTTGCTTGATCTTAGTAAGATCACTTGTTATTTGTTCTAATGGACCATGGCAAAGGGCAATAAATTCATCACCGCCATATCGAGCGACTAAGTGTTTTTCATGCCAATAGTGTTTTAGTGTATTGGCGAATATTTGTAGCGCTTTATCACCAAATTGATGGCCAGCACTGTCATTAATCGCCTTTAAATTATCAAGATCTAAAATAATGAAATAGCTGCCAAAGTGTGATTTTATCTGCCAGTTTTGCAATTCATTTTCAAAACGCTGACGATTAAAAAGCTGAGTCAAACTATCAAAGTTGGCGAGGAGATTGATTTGCCGAGCCTTTTGATAGAGTGCAATTGCATTGGCCGCTTCATGAGTTAAAATGGCAACAAGGTTCCGGTCATAATGGCTGAAGGCTTTCGGGCGGCCACTGTCTAAATTCAGCATGCCATATAGCGCACCATCAATATGTATCGGACTCGATAAGGTTGAACGTATCGCTGTTTGTGGGGCTGTGAGTAACATGCGTTGTTCATCGGTAGATAGACTGCTATGGGCATTTATATTGGCCATATCATCAATGACGACCACTCGATTGCATTTCCCTTTAGTGAGTCGGTATTCAAAAGATTGGTTAAGGTTAAATTTAACTTGCCTGAGCTTTTCAATATCAATACCTACAGTGGACTCAAATTGTAGTGCTCCGGTCGTTGTGTCAACTTTAATAATCGAGCCCATTTCTGCCCCATCAATACTGCCTACCGCCTTTTTTAATAAGGCATTAAGAAACGCGCGTTCATCTTGATATTGATTAGCAATATTGACCAGTTCGAAGGTGGTGTCGTTGACATGGATGACTTGCTGAAGATGTTCCCATAATCTGTTTAATCGACCCTGATGAAAGTAATAATTTAAACTGTAACCAAGTAGGTAGATGATTGCGACAAGCAGGAGGTTTGCAACGGAGTTTGGATTCGGACTGATCCTAAAGAAGATCCCCCAGCAGATAAGTAACAGCAGCATAGGTGTCCCTAAAAGCGCCAGATGCATTTTAAGGTCTAATGAATCAATCTTTTTTTTCTTTAAGCTATCTCTAATGGGCACAGTGAAAATCCTTATTCGTAAAAACTTGCCTTCGGTGCGCAGGGTGTGTGGCTTAACAAGATTGTTATGCAAATTATCCTCATCAACTTTTAAACTTATCATGCTTATCTTAAGTAAAAAACTGAGGGGGTAAAATTGTAGGCTTGGGCAAGAGTATTAGGCCCATTATATGCAATCTGGCGATAGTTTCTTGGTAAAAGAGTGGCGTTATTTACTACTGATTAATGCAGTTTCTGCGTGATAAACTCAGTTATATCAGCTTTATAGTTTGATAATCTACTCTTTTCCTTATTTGTTATACATATGTACTAATAAGTTATTTGCAGTTCTTTAAAAGCTTAGGGATAATTGCGCCGCAGGCTTGGGGGAAGCCTGTTTACTAAGTGCGCTAAATGTCATTATAATGCGCGCAAATATAATAATGTACCGCCCTACTCAAGGACTTAAAATGAGCAAACCATTTGTTGCAGTATTAATGGGATCTGATTCAGATCTGCCTACAATGCAAGCCACCCTCGCAGTGCTTAAAACTTTCGAAATCAACTTTGAAGCTAAAGTGACTTCAGCGCACCGTACGCCTGCTGCTACGCACGCCTACGTAACTGATGCTGAAGCGCGTGGTTGTAAAGTCTTTATTTGTGCTGCAGGTCTTGCTGCACACTTAGCTGGCGCAGTTGCTGGCATTACAACTCGCCCTGTTATTGGCGTTCCAATTGATTGCGGTCCGCTACAAGGACACGATGCACTTCTTTCTACTGTAATGATGCCAGGTGGTGTACCTGTAGCAACTGTTGCTATTGGTAGTGCCGGTGCTAAAAATGCGGGTTATCTAGCAGCGCAAATGTTAGCCGTTGGTGATGATGCACTTGCTGTAGCCGTTAAAGAAGAACGCGCTAAGTCAGCTGAAGCTGTTCAAGCTAAAGATGCAGCGCTACAAGCAAAACTAGCTTAAGTTAACCAGTCGACGCAAAATTCGCCTGTTAACAATGAAATGCCGCCGATAACGTTCTGTTAGGCGGCATTTTTTATTGCAAAATTAAGTCATATTATCGGCACGGCATCAATACCGCTGTCAGTCAGTCTATTTTTAATGCACTATTTTCCCTTATTAGTCTTTCACGATAGCTAACTTCTTATAATGATTCATATAGTGAGCTATAGCTGAGATAAGGCACTGAGACTCTAGACAAATCTTGGCGCTCCATGCAGACTAAACGGGTAACCGTTTTTGCTAAGGAAGATGCAGTGGAGCAAGCTTTACCCTCAGATGAAACCGCGAATGAGGTTGATTCAGATCAAGCCCTTATGCTGCAATATGCAGCTGGCAGTACGCGTGCATTTGAACGACTCTACCTCAAGCATAAAGGCCCCTTGTATCGTTATTTTGTGCGGCAGATTTATGATCAGCAATTAGCCGAAGATCTCTATCAAGAAACATGGAGCAGAGTGATAAAAGCGGCGAGTAACTATGAGACTAGCGCAAAATTTACGACATGGTTATATCGTATTGCCCATAATTTAGTCATAGATCAGGTAAGAGCGGTTAAACCCGTCAATAATTTCACCGAAGTATTTGAGGCCGAAGAGGGTCGCGAGAGTCAACTCGCTGATGATAATGGCTGTCCCGAAGTGCAAATACTCGATGAGCAGAAAGCTCTGCTACTCAAGGGCTGTGTGGCTAACTTACCGCAAGTGCAAAAAGAGGCGTTTGTGCTTAATGTCGAGATGGGCTTTACGGCAGCGATCATTGCCGACATTGCTGGAGCGACATTAGAGGCAACTAAAAGCCGTATTCGCTACGCTTATAAAGGGCTTAAAGAGTGTGTTGACTTAAAGTGGCAAGGAGCTGAGCATGACAGATAAAGGGCATGAAGCAATTGAAGCAGAAATTAAGTCACTTTATCATCAAATGGATAAGGAGTTACCATCGAGTGAACTCGATGAGTTGATCCTTAAACAGGCACGTCGCCGAGTTTCTAAGCCAGCACAAAGCCAGTCTTTTTGGCGCAAATATCGTTGGCCTTTATCTTCAGCGGCTTCAGTGTTGGTAGTGGTGACACTGTTTGTGATAAATCCTGCAATGAAAAGTGGTGATGTATTAGAGCAAGGGGAGGCTGTGATGATGTCTTCTCCACCTAAGCCACAGATGATGCGTTCGATGGAGAATCCTAGCCAGATAGCCGAGCAATTGGATGACAAGGCTATTGAAGTCATACAGAGCAATGAGTCTAAGTCTGAAGATGCGCTATTAATTATGCAACTAAATGATATTGAACAGCTAATTCTGAATAACGAGATAACAAAGGCTCAGCGTTTACTTAAGCAGATAGCCGAGCAAGAGCCGCAGTTGCTTCAGGCGGCTCATCCGCTTAACGTCAGGTATCTTAAGTTACAAAAGGCGCTAATGTCAGGTCATTAACTCTGGTTAATTGATGCTCAGCTCTATTGCTTTAATTTTCAGAACGATAAAGCCCGCTTTTAAGCGGGCTTTATTATGCCTTTCACTTGCTTGAGTGGCTAAAAATGAAGTGAAGAGTTAAATAAGTGAATTAAAGTGACTTGAACCAGTCCCAGATCCCAAGGGAGCTCCCTTCAAAAAGGTCGATACCCAGCATAGATTTCAATAAGTAGAGTAATAATAAGCCAAAAGCGAGTGATATTAATATAAACGCCAACACGCTGAGTACAAATAGGGCTAATGAAAGCTGCTTTTCTTTGCGGTTATATGCGCGTTTGTTACGTCCTAATAGAAACACATAGAAGAAACGCCAGCCAATAAAGGGCAGATAGAAGCTACCGCGATTATCGAGCATGTGTTTCTGCCATCGGTTGTTGATCAATGCTCGCCTCATATAGAGTAACTGTGACTCAGCAAAACTATCGGCGTGGGCTTTGGGCATATTTCCCAGTGCTCGACTTACGCTAAGATCATCTTTTAGTGATGGGCGGACATAGTCTTTAGGCATTAATACCTCGTATATTAAAGGCGTTTACATAAGCTTAGCAGTTATTGATTAGCTAAAACTAAGCCAGCTTTTGCTTAATTGTACTTAAGGAATAAGAAACACATTTGCTAATACTTATTCAGTAGTATTTTGCTGCTGCGTCGTAAAAACTTTGCTACCTTGTTGCTTTAAAAGTTAATTAACAATAATAACAATAGGATTGGTAGCTCAGATGAAACTTCGTCACTCTCTTGCATGCTGCATGCTTGCCTTAGGCACATTTAATATATCTCCCGTTTTTGCCGCGCAGTCCACGGTCACCCCAGGTTATTTTCGTGCACCAGCATTGAATCAGCAGACCTTGGTATTTACAGCAGAAGGCGATCTTTGGACGCAGTCATTAGGAGACTCTAAAGCAACGCGCCTGACAAGTTTACCGGCACAAGAGTTAGGGGCAACCATCTCTCCTGATGGAAAGTCAGTTGCATATGTGGCCAATTATGAAGGTTCGAGCGAGGTTTACGTCATTCCTATTGCTGGTGGCCAAGCTAAGCGTGTCAGCTTTGAAAATAGTCGAGTCCGTGTACAAGGCTGGACCGCGGATGGCAAGGTGCTTTACTCAACCGATAATGCTTTTGGCCCAGCTAATTATTGGGTGCTGCGAACGGTTGACCCTAAGACCTTATTAACGACAGATTTACCGCTAGCCGACGCCATAGAAGGGGCAATTGATGATAAAAGTGAATATGTCTATTTCACCCGTTTTGGTCTACAAGCGACAGGCGACAATGCCAAGGTATATCGCGGTGGAGCTAAAGGCGAACTGTGGAAGTTCAAGCTCGGCAGTAACCAAGAAGCTATACCACTGACTCAGGCTCATCAAGGTTCAGTCAGGCAACCTATGTTATGGCTGTCTCGCTTGTATTTTATTAGTGACAGTGATGGCAATGACAACATCTGGTCTATGTCGACAGCAGGGGATGATGTTAAGCAGCACACTCATTACCAAGACTGGCAAGTTCGCGGCGCAAGATTAAATCAAGGGCGCATCGTGTTTCAGCAAGGCGCCGATATTAAATTGTTTGATATCGCGTCAGGCAAAGAGCAAACCCTTGATATTGATCTTGTCTCTGATTTTGCACAAAAGCGCGAACACTGGGTCAAAGAGCCAATGAAGTACGCAACATCCACGACCTTATCACCTAAGGGAGATAAGGTTGTGATCACCGCTCGAAGCCATGTGGCTATCGCCGGCACTGATGGCCAACGCTTGATTGAAATGGCATTACCAGATCATAGCCGAGTACGTAATGCGCTAATGAGCCAAGATGGTGCTTGGGTTTACGGTATTAGTGATGCCTCCGGTGAACAAGAAATATGGCAATTTGCAGCCGATGGCAGTGACAACGCTAAGCAACTCACTAAAGACGGTAAAACCTTAAGGCTTAATCTGCATCTGTCACCCGACGGACGTTACCTTGCCCACGATGATTACGACGGCAATGTATGGCTACTCGATCTTAAAAAAGGCAGTAATAAGCAAATTATCACTCAAGGTGAGGGATTAGCGCCCTATGCAGATATTGTTTGGTCTGGCGATAGCCGTTTTATTGCGTTAACCAAAGCTGAAATGGGTAAGGCGCGGCCACAAATTGTGTTGTACTCCTTAAAGAGTAATCGTGCAGAGTCTTTAACGAGCGATAAATATGAGTCTTTTTCCCCAAGCTTTAGTGTTGACGGTGACTGGCTATACTTTCTATCGAATAGAAAGTTCGTTTCAACTCCTAGCTCGCCTTGGGGAGACAGAAATTTAGGACCAATGTTCAATAAGCGCACCGAGGTATTTGCTATTGCATTGAATGAAGGTGCGCGTTTTGCGTTCCAAAAGCCTAATGAGTTGATGTCAGAACCAGCAAAGCCTGATGATGAAGTAGAGACTCAAGTTGATTGGGATGGCTTATCGAGTCGATTATGGCAAGTCCCGGTTGCTGCGGGTAACTACGATTCATTGCAGATGGCAAAAGATAAGTTTTACCTACTCGATAGCACGACGAGTGGCAAGTCGACGCTGAAGCTGGTTAAATTTGATCCGCTCAGTCCAAAAGTTGAAACCTTCTCTGCGGATGTTGGTGAGTTTACACTTTCTCAAGATGGCGATAAGTTATTTATTCGTAAGCAATCTAAGCAAGGCCGTGAGATGTTGATTGTCGATGCTGGAGATAAGCTTGCTAAAGAACTTAATGATGCCAAAGTACAAGCTAACCTATGGCAACTTGCTATTGACCCGGCTGCTGAATGGCAGCAAATATTTGAAGATGCGTGGCTAATGCACCGTGATTCTTTTTACGACAAGAACATGCGTGGCCTTGATTGGCAAGCCACTAAGGTAAAATATCAGCCGCTTGTCGATAGACTAACTGACCGCCATGAGCTCAACGATCTGTTTATGCAGATGATGGGGGAGCTCGACTCTCTTCATTCTCAAGTTCGTGGTGGTGATACGCCAAAAGATGCTGATAAAGCAAAATCTGCCAGTCTAGGTGCGCGGTTAGAGCAGACTAAAGCTGGTGTGGTTATTGAGCATATTTATCAAGGCGATCCAGAGTTGCCTGCACAAGCGGCTCCACTTAAGCAAATGGGCGTTAATGCGAAAGTTGGCGATGTGATTGTGGCAATCAATGCGAAGCAACTGAGCAATATTGCCGATGTCACTCAGCTTTTACGTAACCAAAGTGGTAAGCAGGTATTACTCACGCTTAAGCGCGGTAGCAAAACACACCAAACAGTAGTTAAGCCCGTGAGTCCATCTAAAAATGCCAAACTGAGATACCAAGATTGGGTGCATCACAACAGTGATCAAGTGTCTAAAAACAGTGAGGGTAAAATAGGTTATTTGCATTTATACGCCATGGGTAGCGGTGATATTTCAAGCTTTGCACGTGAGTTTTATGCCAACATAGATAAAGACGGGTTAATTATCGATGTGCGTCGTAACCGCGGTGGCAATATTGATAGCTGGATCATCGAAAAGCTGCTGCGTCGAACCTGGGCATTTTGGGCGCCAACTCATGGTACGCCATCGGGTAATATGCAACAGACCTTTAAAGGCCAGCTTGTGGTATTAACCGATCAGCTGACCTATTCCGATGGGGAAACCTTCTCTGCTGGAGTTAAAGCACTGGGTATTGCCCCATTAATAGGTAAGCAAACTGCAGGCGCTGGAGTGTGGTTATCAGGTCGAAATTCATTAACGGATAAAGGTATGGCGCGCGTGGCTGAGTATCCACAATATGCGATGGATGGCAGCTGGATAATTGAAGGTCGTGGCGTTAGCCCTGATATTGAGGTCGATAATTTGCCGTATGCAACATTTAGCGGTACAGATGCTCAATTAAATAGAGCGGTAAGTTATCTAAAAGAGGCGCTTGAAAAGCAACCCGCTGCCGAATTTAGTCCAAAGCCTATGCCGAAAAATGGTATGGCTGAAGATGTGCATCAAGCGTTTTAATCTGTACTAGTGCTTGTGTTTATCAAGCATGACAAACCTAAAGTTTCGGGCGTTATTGGCTAAGCAGTTTCCAGGTTAATAACGCCTATTTTATGTAATTTTTAATAAAGCCAATTCCCCTCAACTCATCAAGTATCGCTACCAACACGCTATAAGTGTTCAATTCTGCTATTGTTTTTTATTTAACGGAAAATAAATCGCTTATAAATTAATTTGTTAAAAGTATTGAATGTTAACTGTTTAAGACACTAAACTGATTAAAAATAGCTCAGTGACTCGAACGTTTGCAGGCGCTAATGCTGAGCACCTGTCTAATAGCCATTAGTACAGGCTTATCGGTGACAAAAGGGATGAGTATGACGGAAGAGAAGGGTGTGAGTGCTAACGAGAATGTAGCTAGCAACAAGCAGAATGAAGAGCTTGAACCAACCGAAAACAATAAGAACACCAAAATCCGCAAAGCGACCAATATCATTTTAATCGTGGTAAGTTTTTTATTCGTATTTCATCTTATCGCTGACAGGTTTATCCCATCAACGGATCTCGGCCGTATTCGCGGTTATGTTGTCCCTATTAGCCCGCAAGTATCTGGTGAAATTATCGATATTATGGTTGAACCAAATACGTTGATTAAAGAAGGTGATGTACTGGCTAAAATTAACCCGCAAGATTATGAGATCGCACTGCATCAAGCGGAGCAATCTCTTAAAAAAGCAGGGCAAAATGTGGGAGCTCAAACGGCAAATGTTGCAGCTGCTCAAGCTAAAGTGACCAATGCTCAGGCTAATTTAACCAATGCTCAAGTTCAGTCAAAGCGAATTTTTGCCATGGTCGATAAAGCGGTGATGTCCAAGGCTGATGCAGACAATGCTCGTGCAGAGCTGACAAAGGCTGAAGCGGGTGTTGCGAGTGCTAAAGCTGACTTGGCCAAAGCCAAGGAGCGTTTAGGCGCTGAGGGAGAGAACAATACGAATGTAAAGTCGGCTCTGTTAAGTTTAGAAACAGCCCAGATAAATTTAGCGCGCACATCGATTATTGCACCGACAGATGGTGTGGCATCAAACTTTAGGTTAAAAGAGGGCATTTATGCCAGTGCTGGCCAGCCAGTGATGACCTTTATCTCATCCGAAGATGTGTGGATTGAGGCTTATTTTAGAGAAAACAGCTTAGGCAATATGAAGCCGGGTGATGAGGTTGAATTTGCTCTCGATTATGCACCAGGAGAAGTCTTTAAAGCTAAAGTCGGCAGTATCGATTACGGAGTCGACTGGGGACAGAGTGAACAGACTGGCAAGTTGGCTCAGGTCACTGGTCAAACGGGCTGGTTACGCCAATCTCAGCGATTTCCTGTAACGATAGTACTACCAGCAGATGAAGCTGTAGGGCTAAGGCGTGTAGGTGGTCAAGCTGATGTAATTGTTTACACTAGTGATAACAGCATTATTAACCTCCTAGGCCAGTTTTGGATCCGCGTGGTGAGTTGGTTCTCCTATGTCAGATAATGACCTCTCAAATAGTGACTTAGCTAAGGTGAGTACCAAACCTAAATCTAAGCCTAAGCCTGAAGTGACTAAAGAGGCTATATATACTCGCAGGGTATTGCGCTTTACCTTAGGGATAGGCCTTGCGGTGGCAGTGTCTGCTATTTGGGCTTGGCCGCTGGCATTTATTGTTCCTGTATTTGTGGCCAAGTTTTTAGTCGACAGACAAGAGCCCACAGTGCAAACCGTGTATGAATTGTTGATCTCGATGATTTGTACTATCGGTTTAGCTTGGATCGTGAGTTTTGGCCCTACCCAATATCCTGTGGTGCTATTACCGCTACTCGCGATGATGATGTTATGGGGCTATTACCTTTTTAGCGATCCTCGTTGGAACTTCTTTGCTACTATTTTCATTGTGGCAACGCTGCTACTGCCATATTTGAGTTTACTACAGCCCGGAGCCGCTATTCTTGTTGGTGTGGGCTTAAGCTTTTCTGGTGTAGTAGCCGTAGTGATATTCGCGTTACTTCACGCTTTGTTACCCGAACTCTCTCCTAACAAAGAACAATTAGCTGATGCGCAACAGAGCCATGACGAACGTACCCATGAAGCGTTTAGAGCACTGATCCTTGCTTTTCCCGTTATCTGCTTTTTCTATTTTTTTGAAATTTCTGGTGCGCTATTAACCATGATATTTATCGCTATTCTGTCCTTGCAAGCAGCGGGTGCAAAAAGCATTAAAGTGAGCCTTTTTCTGCTAGTGACTAATGGCATTGGTGGCGCGTTAGCTGTTGTATTCTATAACCTATTGACCATAGTGCCTGAGATACAGTTTTATATCGGTATGTCGATGTTGGCCGCTTTGTTCTTCGGGCAAAAAATTTACGCTGACCCTGCTAAAGCGCCGCTTTATGCTGGAATATTATCGGCATTGCTAGTGGTGGTGGGATCAACGGTTTCCTCTACCGATAAAGATGTTGCAGTCAACTTTTACCTAAGAATTTTGCAGTTATTTCTAGTGGGCGTGTACATGATTTTTGCCTCTTTCTTTTTAGAGTCAAGGAACTGGAAATTCTTAAAAAAGCGCAACAACCTGTAAGTGATAATTATTTTTAAGGCATGTTAATGCAACCTATGTTTATTGAGGACAGCATTGGTTAAGCAAATATATGATATATAACTGAATCAACAACTTGATTCATATGCTATATATTAAATGGCGCGAAATTTTGATGAACAAAGATAACAAAGAGTGTTTCACGCACTCATCATTTATCGATAAGGATGAAACGATGTCTCGACTAAATAAACTTAAATTAGCAGCTGTAGCCCTACCAGTACTACTTGCTGGTTGTGCGACTGGTGATACGCCAGAAGCTAAGAAAATGCATGCCAGAGAAGAGACCCAGTCTGCGCTACAGGAGATCTATACTGAGCATCCAGCGGCTAAGACTGCGGTGGCAAACTCTATAGGCTATGTGGTTTGTACCGGTAGTAATAGTTACTTATTTGCCTTATCTACAGGTGGTGGGATCTGTGTTTTACATGAAGGCAGCAAGATTTCTTACTACCGCTTTGCAACGGGTGGTGTTGGTGCTGGTATTGGCTGGAAACAGATGGCCTTTGTACAAGCATTTTCTCAGCGTGATGCGTTAACTCGTTTTAAAGAGTCTGGCTACGAAGGACAAGCGCAGGCAGAGGCCAGTGCCGAATATGAAGGCAGTGGCGATCAGGCATCGGCTAACCAATCAGTCGATGTGTCAGGTGTTAAGACCTATCAAGTTAACCTGATGGGTGCCGCTGCTCAAGCCACTGTGCAGGGCTATAAGTACTGGGAAACTGACTTTACCGACGACTTTGTCGAAAATGATGGTTAGTACTGCTTAATGTTAAAATGAAAAAAGCTAGGTGATGTCCTAGCTTTTTTACTTTTAGACTAAAATGGATAACGTCAGTGATAGATTGGCACTTATCTGTAGCTATACTGATTAGTATTAGTATTAGTATTAGTATTAGTATTAGTATTAGTATTTTATTTCAAAGAGCGTCTCTGGATTAAGGCTATTAGCAATGAAACAATTGCTGTGAGACTTATCATGGATCTTAGCTATTACCTCAGCCTCTACTGCTTCTGCAAACTCAATTTTTGGTTGCAACACGACTTTATTAACAAAGAGTTTACCTGCTGCATTTTTGCCTAACTCTGCGTATGCATCATCTTGATACGAGATTATAGGCAAACGCTTTAGGTGAGCAATGGTTAAAAATGTCAGCATATGACAGGAAGACAGTGCTGCTAATAGGCCTTCTTCAGGGTTTATTTTGTCGATGCTTCCGCTGTACTCTGGCGCCGAAGATGCATTTATTTGCTGGCCACTGCCAAAGGTTATACGGTGATCGCGGCTAAAACTCTGGGGATCAACAATAGGTTCCTCTGCTGCAATCCAGCGGAGGTTGATTTTAAAGCTCATATTGCTAACTCTTTAATTAGATGCGTAGATAGCGAAAGTTAATAACTAGATGTAATCGATTAGGCTTAACTTTACCAGTCAATACGCCGCTGCTGAAAATAATTAAAGTGGAGCATACTCCGAGTGCGGATAGAGTAAATTGATTTTAATCAACAGCCCCTTAGCTTAAATGAATAGATTTGCCTGATTCATTGTACTTTTATCGAAGCAGTTGATTAATGCAGTTGATTAATGCAGTTGATTAAGACGCTTGGTTAAGGCTTTTAGTGGTATCAACATATGTTTGCATGCTTGCTACTTGTTGTTGCAGGGCTTTTGCGTTGACCGTTGCTGCACGTGCTTCATCGTTGTTTGATAGATAATATGCCGTTGCTGGGGACGTGCCATTGTTACTCCCTGTAGCGATGTTCGCTATATCTGAGTAGATCTGATACTGCATTTTTGCCTTTTTATACTCTACATACACCTCAATTTTGTCTCCGTCATTTGGTAATGTCGGGCCAACTGGTAGTGTTTGTAAGTCATCGCTACTTTGCTTCGCTAGTTCTATCGCTTGAGGACTAAGGGTTACAGTATCTTGTTGTAAAGTAAGCTGAGTCGAATTCAGACTCTTGTCACTTGCGAGCAGAGGAGCATTGCTAACCTGCGTGGCCATGCTTGATTGTGACAGACTTGGTTGAGACTGACTCGGTTGAGACTGACTTGGTTGAGACTGACTTGGTTGAGACTGACTTGGTTGAGACTGACTTGGTTGAGACTGACTTGGTTGAGACTGACTCGGTTGCGACTGACTCGGTTGAGACTGACTTGGTTGAGACTGACTTGGTTGCGACAGGTTTGGCGACTGGGTCATTTGAGCCTGTTCGGTGCTCAATGGTAGCGGGGGCGAGTGTGAAATAAGCATAGGGCCTCAGTCATAAGTTGATTTATATGACAATATTCTAACGTCATTTCGCTGTACGTAAGCTGAACTGTCTTTGAAGTGAAGAATGAGTCGATATTCAATAAGCTTGCTAGTAATACATCCCCAATATGTGCCACTTATACCAATCCAGCCTGCAAAATAAAGTAACTGGGCTTGCTGTGGACTGGGGACTTTACCAAATGACTCTCGGTAATGAGAAAACATAGCCAGCGCAAAGAGTCCAAATGCAAGATAACTAAACCCTAATCACGGCCTATATTCCTTGCTTTATCTATGATGAAGTTGGGGGTCTAACCTCATTGTTTACAGTGCGTGTTGTTGCTTGATTAGCTAAGACATTATGCTTGCTGTAGCCAAAGGTAGTCCGTGATGAATGTTAAGTTTAAGCCTTCAACCAAACGTAAGCCGAAGCTGGTTTTAGCGCCTTGTTTTATCTGCTTCTGTTGATTTTGACGAATTTTAACAGCCCAGAGTAAGGTAGCTGTTGTGATCATGGCGCAGCCTAAAAAACCACTAATGAAAAATAAGGCTCGTAGCAGAGGCTCGCAAATCGTCCGGTATGCAGGGCGATTAATGTATCGTGGGTATTTTGTGCGCCAGAGTTGGGCCCGAGGCCAGGACTTAGCTGTTCACCGATCGCACCATTAAAAGTAATCGCCGTTCTTCTATCGGTAATGGCTTAGCCCGTGTCATAGTAAAAATTAATTTGGCGACTTTTATCGCTTGGGTTATTGACCGCAACGGTAATAAGTTCATCGCCTTTAATTGGCGCGAACGGCTCGATAAATTGACCGCGGCGTTGGCCCTCTTCCGGCAGTGTCTGCCAACCATAGCTCATGTAAGGCTTACGGTCGGTAGGGAAGCTAATATGCCAATCTTTAGCGTGATCAGCGTGATCAGTTAAGTCGTCTTGCGCTCGTAACAGTTCGTTAGCAACTTGAATATTGTCATATTGTTGGATCACATTTTTGTGCAGTTAAGCTGTACTCCAAAGGGTCATAAAGTCAGTGGAATAGGAGTTGCTTTTATTCGTATTTGCGCGCAAAAGTTTTAGACTTGAGGGCGATGTTGCAAATAGCGCGCTGGTTTTCGGAGTAGTGGCAGTTGCAGAGTAGAGTTATATTCAACCGTTTTAAGATTGTAATTGTAAATTTTTCTGCCTGTAAGTGTTTGATGTGAAGTTAACATCAAAATTAATTTAAATTTTTTGATGAAATCGTGATAAAAATCAAGCCAAGACGCTAATTTTTGTCTAAATTAGTAGAGGAGCTATTAGCGTTTAGCTTGTTGCTTGCTAATTCTCCACACTCACAAGGAAAAGCTATTTTAGATTATGTTTTAACCATAGCTAGATGGCTGTTTGATGGAAACTACCAATATAACAAAATTTGATTTTTCCTTATAAACACTGGGCTGTAGCGATAAATACCACTTTTTGATAACAAGTTTTATGTGAATTATTTTTAATAAAAGCTTGTAATTTAAAGCGAAAGACCCAAATGTATTAGATGAAATCATTGTAAAAAGGAAAACCTATGAAAATAAATCTTTCTGGTCACCACGTTGATATTACTGACGTAGTTAGGCAGCATGTCCAAGAGAAGTTTTCGAAGATAGAGAGTCATTTCCCAACCCTGATAGCACTAGATATTATTATTGCTAAAGAGCACGGCCAATTTCAGGTTGAAATTAGAACCAATTATGAGGGAAGCAGTATTTCAGCTTCTGGTAATGATTCAGTTATGTATCCAGCAATTACCAGCGCAGCTAAAAAACTCGATGCGGCACTAAAGCATCGTAAAGGACAACTGAAGGCTGATTTGCATTCTAAGCCAGTTGTTACAACACCAGAAATTGCCCATGAAAAAGTTCAAGAGATGAACTTGCTTTAACGCCTTAAAAGCAATTTTTTATTGTTAGATAGTAAATGTAAAGCCCTAGCAACTTTGGTTGTCAGGGCTTTTTTTGATCAGTCGATTAATCATAAAACGTGGAATGTTAATCCGTTTCAGATTGCGAAAATTCTGTGTGATTTTCTTTAGGGGGTGGCGTCCAGCCTCGCTCCATTTTCGAGAAGCTCCGATAGCGTTCATCCTTCATTGCCGCGCTCAAGGTTTCTTCTAGCTGGATAAACATGTCACGATAATGGACTAAGTATTTATCATCTTCTGTCACTTGCTTCCAGGCTTCGTACAGCGTGTCTTTATGTATCACTTCGGTTTCATAGAAGGTTGCCCGCTGCTGCTCTGCTTTAAATGGATGCACGCCCAATCTTATTAGCGCATGTTTACCAAGGTTTAAAGCTGAATGGAATGTCTCGCTTACCATAAAGTCGGCGCCAGCGTTACGTAGGCGATAAAGGTGTCTGCGGTCAAAGGCACGCGCCATAACTATAATGTGAGGATAGGTATGCTTTATATATTCGACTAGGCCTACAGCTCGCTCAGGATCATCGATTGCAATCACAAGCATTTTGGCCTCTTCGATACCTGCGGTGTGTAATAAGTCAGGTTTTGTTGCATCACCATAAAAGCTTTTAGTGTTTATTTTTCTTAAGTTTTCAACCTGTTGTACCTCGTGGTCAAGTACCACCGTTTTTACACCATTAGTGACCAGTAGGCGGTTAACTATCTGACCAAAGCGACCAACTCCGGCAATAATAACGGTACCTTTTTCGTCAATGTCGTCTGGCTCTCGGCTATTTTCTGTTTGTTCGTAGCGGGGTAAAATAACTTTATCGAACAGGATAAATAGACCCGGTGTAAGGAACATAGAAAGGGCTACGACTAGCGATAAAATGTGTGCAAATTCATTTGAAATAACATTATTTTGCACCGTATAACTTAGCAGGACAAAACCAAACTCACCTGCTTGAGCTAAGCTCAGAGCAAAAAGCCAACGGTCACTTCCACGAATCTTAAATATAAATGCCAACACTAATAACACCACGGCTTTGATTAGCATTACAGCGAATGTCATCGCCATAACCGGGCCAATATTATCGAACAGCACGTCGAAGTTAATGCCTGCACCAACAGTAATGAAAAACAGCCCTAGAAGCAGCCCTTTGAAGGGTTCGATATTTGACTCTAACTCATGCCTAAACTCACTGTTTGCAAGTACCACGCCTGCAAGGAAGGTCCCTAATGCTGGCGATAAACCGACTAGGCTCATCAGAGCGGCAATACCTATCACTAACATCAATGCGGTGGCAGTGAATATCTCACGCAGACCTGAGCTTGCGACGTAGCGAAACAGAGGCCGACTTAAAAAGTGACCGCCAACAACCACGCTAGCAATCGCTAGCAGTACCACTATCGCATAAGCCCAGCCTGGAAGTCCGGCAACTAGAGAGAGCTCTTCATGATGCCCAGCAGCGCTTTGTGCAACAGACTGCGCTTTTGCAACAAGCTCAGGTAGCGCAAGCAGAGGGATAAATGCCAACATGGGAATAACGGCGATATCTTGGAACAGCAAGACGGAAAAAGCGTTTTTTCCGCCTTCGGTTTTCGATAAGCTTTTTTCATTGAACGTCTGCAATACGATGGCGGTTGAAGACAGCGAGAAAATCATACCTATGGTCAACGCGACGCTCCAACCGTAGCCAAAGCCCATGGCGATCCCCATGACAACAAGTATTGATAAGCCCACTTGCAATCCACCTAAACCAATGAGCTTGTTGCGCATATCCCATAGCATTCTAGGTTCTAGCTCTAAGCCGACAAGGAATAGCATCATCACCACACCAAACTCGGCAAAGTGCTGCAGCGTATTGGTTTCTGTGCCGACTAAGCCAATGATCGGGCCGATTACCACGCCTGCGATAAGATAACCTAGCACAGAGCCTAGGCCTAACCGCTTGGCGATGGGCACGGCGATGACTGCGGCGCACAGATAGATAAAAGCTTGAATAAAGTAAGCTGTCATTAGTGCTCCTGAATCAACTGGTCAAGGTGAGCATTTAATTTGTCGAGTGACTTTGCGAGTTCGATATCGAATCTATCTTCACTGAGTGCGGTTAATATTCGAGTCCATTTTTCAACGTGGATATGAACTCGGTTTTCCTCAAGGGCGGTTCGGGCGCAAAAAATAGCAAAAGGAGCAATAAACTTCATACCTGTTAGATTGGCCGTTTGCTCAAGAGGCCGCAGTAATTCTCTAAGTGTAAAATGGTTAAAACCATCTTCTTTATAAGCGGCTTCACGCCCTCCAGCGCTTAACGCACACAGAAAGATTTTACCTTCCAGTGCGTTACCGTTTGATCCATAGGCAAAGTTGTACTCTAAAACCAGATCTTGCCACTCTTTCAAAATCGCAGGAGTGGAATACCAATACAATGGAAACATAAACACAATGACATCATGGTCTATGAGCCTTTGCTGCTCTTTATCGATATTAATTCTAAACGTGGGGTACTCGGCATAGAGATCGACAGCTGTCACATTGGGTTGCTGCTGCGTTGCATTAAAAAGTGGTTTGTTGATTTCAGATCGTTCCTGCGAAGGGTGCGCATATAATACGAGGATTTTTTTTGCCGCGAGTGCCATTTGATATCCAGTCACTTTACATAGTCGATTGCTATTAAATCTAGCACAGACAAGAAGATGCAATAAGTGTTTTTAGGGGGGAGTTGATATCGATTTTAGCAAGCCTAACGTTTAAATTCAGGTTTGATATTAAGGTTAATCATTTCGTAAAGCCAAAGTAGGTAACGCCAATTAATCGTGGCTATTATTAATGAACCCGCATTCAGGTTTAATGAGTTATTAACACCTCTCCCTCAGGTTTAGTGAACCTGTAGTGGTCAACTAATATTGGCCACGATCTTAGTTGACCACTACAACCATTCTACCTATTAGGATATAAGTAAAAACAGCGAGATAGCAACACAGTTCACATAAGTTGTAATCACCATTAATATCAATTGTTATCACTGATTGACGTAGATACACTAATAATAAATAAAGTCGCATTTAAAATGCTTGTTATAAAAGGTTGGCGTTATGCTAAATATTGATGATCCAAAAGAGATTGAAAAAATCCCAGCTATATTTCGTTTGGGGTTTCGACCTTTTTTCTTAGGTGGTGCAAGCATAGCGATGTTATTTGTGCCCTTATGGTTACTGACCTGGTTTTATCCTCAATATAGTTTATTTCAGACTGATTTTTGGGTAAAAGTGGTGCCGCTCTGGTGGCACCCGCATGAAATGTTATTTGGTTTTGCACTAGCCATTGTTTGTGGTTTTTTACTGACCTCGGTGCAAACTTGGACTAATCAGCCGGGGATGAAAGGGTGGGCACTGGCGCTAACATTCAGTTGTTGGTTGTTAGCAAGGCTTACCTTATTGTTACCTGTTTCAATCCCCTTGTGGCTGCCAGCTCTTTTTGATTCCCTATTTTTAACCCTGACAGCGATTAAGCTCTGGCACTGTATCTATAAAGTGAAGCAATGGCATAACATTGGTTTTCCTATCATGTTGCTGGTGGCTATGTGCATAAACTTGTTAAGTTATTACGCATTGAGTCAAAGAGATTTTTCCCTTAGTCAGCAAATTTGGCAGGCAATGCTTTGGTGGCTTGGCTTATTAATCACCATTGTTGGCGGTCGTGTCATTCCATTTTTCACCGCAATCAGGATTAAACAAACCAAGCCAAATCCGATACCTGTACTGGAAAAAAGCTTAATCGTTATAATGATCTTGTTAGTGATCCAAGCGATTAGCCAAGTGTTACCAAAAGGCGTTGAGCAAGTTCTATTGTTTGTGGCATCCGCACTGCATTTTGTACGTTGGGCGCGCTGGTTCCCCCACAAAACATTGAAAGAGCCTATGCTGTGGTCTTTGCATATTGCTTATTTATTTTTGCCGATAACATTATTTTTATTAGCTTGGAATATCGATGATTCAATGGCATACCGACATTTGCTACATCTGTTTGCTATCGGAACATTAGCGGGAATTTGTCTATCGATGATCTCAAGGGTATCACTTGGGCACACCAGCCGTAATATCTATGAAGGACCTAATATGACGCTGGCTTTTGCTTGCTTACCCGTTGCGGCAATACTGCGCTCAGTGATGCCAATCGTTGCGCCTGGACAATATCAAATGTGGTTGTGGCTGGCGGGTGGTTTGTGGTCATTAGCGTTTGCGATGTTTGTGGTCAATTATACGGTCATCTTGTCAAAGCCACGTATCGATGGCAGACCTGGTTAGGTAAAAGAGCTTTTATAATAAATAATTAAGTCAGTACATAAGGTTGATAGAGACATAAATGACAGTAAATAATCTGAAACAAATAGCTGGGGTGATATCTTTCGCTTGCCTACTACCGATAATGAATCTGCAAGCACAAGAAAACGTGAATGCTCAGACCGTTGCAGCCAAAGAGCAACAGCAAAGAGACATAGCGCTTAGAGAAAAATTTCCGGTGCAGTACCAAAGCTGGCAACAAACGTCTGATCAAACAGAACGTGAAGATATGTTAGCGAGTTATCCAGCTGCCATTATTTTGTGGGCAGGTTCTTCATTTGCAAAAGAATATAACAGCCCTCGTGGGCACCATTTTGCGGTTGCAGATGTGACTCATACGCTACGTACTGGCGTCGCTCCTGCTGCAGGAGAAAAGGGGCTGTCGGCAAGCTGTTGGACTTGTAAGACACCCGATGCGCCAAGATTAATGAAAGAGCTCGGTGTTGAAGGTTTTTCTGCCAAAAACTTTACTGATGTAGGTACTGAAGTCAACAGTGTGGTGTACTGCACCGATTGCCATGTGGACGGTAAGGCTGAGCTTGCTATGCCACGTCCTCATGCTCAAGATGCGATGGCAAAAGTACATCTGCCTTTTGATAAGCAAGATACCAATATGCAAGGCGCGCAGGTGTGCGGTCAATGCCATGTGACTTACTATTTCCAACCTGAGCGCAGCGACAAGGTTAATATCCCTTGGATCTTCGGTAACAATGTCGATGACATTGAAAAATATTACGATACCCGCCGCTTCTATGAGTGGATCCATCCGATATCTAAAACGCCTATCTTAAAGGCGCGTCACCCAGAGTTTGAACACTGGAGCCGCAGTAAGCATGCTGAAGCTGGGGTCACGTGCATTACCTGCCATATGCCTGAAGAGACTGACAAAGAAGGTAATACGTTTACTAGCCATAAGGTAAGTAAAGCGCTGGACCATTTTGATTCGGTGTGCCAAAACTGCCATAAGAGTGAAAAGACGATTATTAAATCACTTGAGAACAGCAAGGCGACAATTAATGCCAAGGCGCGAGAAGTCGAAGGACTTTTGGTGAAAGCGCACTATGAAGCAGCCGCAGCTTGGGATGCGGGTGCAACCTGGCCGCAGATGAATGATGCAATAATGGCTATTCGTCATTCTCAGTGGCGCTGGGATTTTGCTATGGCGTCTCACGGTTTGTATGCACATAACCCTCAGGAAGGTAATGCGTTACTTGATATGTCGATTAAACAAGTAAAGTACGCTCGTGAATCATTAGCTGAAATTCTCAAGATGTTTGATGTGACTAAGGTCAATTATCCTGACATTAGCAGCAAACAGTCGGCTCAGGCTGCTGTTGGGATTAAGCTTGATAAACTCACCGAGAAAAAGCAGCAATTTATTAAGCAAGAAGTCGATAAAAATTGGTCGGAAGTGACGGGCTACGGTTACTAATTAGCCTTGCTAATATGACTTAGTCAGTGACTCGCCTTAAAGGCTCAAAGGTTCTCCTTTGAGCCTTTTTTATTATCACACTTTAGATAAGTGCTTTAGATAAGTGCTTTAGATAAGTGCTTTAGATAAGAGCTATAGATAAGTGCTTTAGATAAGTGCTTTAGATAAGCGCTATAGATAAGCGCTATAGATGACAGCTATCTATCAAAGCTGATAATCTGTTTTTAGTGAGTAAAATTTGCGCGAAATATAGAGTTAGTCACTTAGTGAAATGAGCTCGCTTTTAAAACACGATTTGAAAACAGGGTCTTACCACTATCAGGCAATAGGGATTGATTATGTGTAATAGGGTGCTGGTTTTTTTAATACTCTCTTTTACAAGTTTAGTGTTTGCAAACTATAGCTTTGCATCCGCAGGCTTGAGCGAAGTACAGCTTGAGCAAAAAGGGGTGGAGTTTGTTGCGGCTAAGAATGCTAGACAAAGGCTCGATAGTGGAGTTGAGGATATTGACCATTACCTTAGTCTGTTATCTGAGAGTTTTATCGATGAGTATGTTCACTATAAGGTGACTTTTTCTGCCGATAAAACCAAATTACGCGCCCGCCTGATTGAGAAGATGAAACAACAAACCTTAGAAAACCAAGTGCAGCTTCAGCAGATGGTGGTCGGTCCTAATGTTGTCGTACTAAAGCTGGTGGAAAAAGGCAAAATTAAGCCAACAGGTCAAAGTCAGGTGTTGGATATCGACCGCATGAGTGTGGTTACCTTAGAGTTTGATAAACAAGGACTGATTAGTCATATCCGTCGTCATGGTGAATCACTGTGATCCCATTTAATTCCTCTGCTCTTTTTATGAGCCTATTTAAAGGCTGGCAACTTCGTTGAGCTGCGCAAATTACACTACGATAGCCGCGTGGTCCTTGGCGATAGCTAGAGCGTTAAGTGTCAGTAAAATAGAGCCTAAGGCTGTATTTCAGCGAGTGGGATTAGATCTTCACGCACTCGAAGCTCAGCCTGATAGCCGTGTTAAAATCGATAAAATGACGCGACTCTGGCGAGCGGCCGAGCAGGCGTCAGCATCAGATGCGTTTGGGCTCATGGTTGGTCAGTATGCTTTCCCTATGCATTTTCACTCTTTGGGGAAACTCATGGTAAGTAGTGACTCATTAGCACAAGCTTTTGAAGCTCTCCCTGATTATTCCGCTCTGGTGAGTAACGGTGGCCAGATCCGCTTGCAACGTACACCGCAGTGGCTGGGTTTTACTATCAGCCCTCTAAAAGGTGTCGAGATCAGTGAGTTAGCGATCGATGCGTTTTTTAGCAGCTTGATGCAGCATGGTAAGCAGATGGTCGGCCATCGACACTTTGTGCGCAAAGTGGAATTAATGCGCCGTGAGCCTAAATTAAAGCAACCATGGCAAGACTGTTTCGGTTGCCCTGTGGTGATGAATGCAGCTGATAACTGTATGTGGATGGACAGAAGCGTGCTGGAGCAGACCGCGCTGACTAAAAATTCTCACGTGGCCGAGTCAAATGAGCTGGCCGTGCGTCAATACTTACATGATATGCAGGCATTGAGTTGGCGACAAAAAACCAGTCAAGGGATCCATGCAATCTTGCTTAATCAAGAGCCTACAGCGGCGAAAATCGCTCAGATGTACAATATCAGTGAACGGAGTTTAGGTCGCTATCTACAGCTTGAAGGCACAGGTTTTAGAGCGCTATTAAAACTTAAGCGTCAAGAGCTTGCTCTACATTATCTTACGCAAACCAATATGCCCATTAACTTACTGTCAGATACATTAGGCTATAGCTGCGTGAGTAACTTCACCCGCTCATTCAAAGCGTGGCGAGGGATTAGCCCTTCGCAATATAGGCACTCGGCAGCGGTTAATCATCTAGCGTAAATTCAGCTTAGTTTGGGTTTTGATAATCAGTTTAGAAATCAGTTTGGCGAAAAATGATAACTGCAATGTTATCATTGTGTAATAGGTTGGTTTGTAGTTCTTAACATGCGAGCCATTACACATGCTAATAAAAACAAAAAAACAGACACTCAACCCCGCTTTATTTGTAGGGTTAACTGCACTTTTAGTCATCGGATGCCAGCCAGACAACAGCTCCTCAACAGTTTCCCCTACCGCGGTTGATAATGCAGGTTTTACGCCAGCAAGCTCACACACAGCAGTCGCAAATCAAGCCGTTTTATCTGAGCTGCCATTTGAAGATGTGCAGGATTTTGAGGACGCAAATCGCGGTTTTATCGCCAGAATGCCTGAGCTTAAGGTCGATGGCGCAAACGGTGAGGTTATTTGGGATAGAACCGCTTATGATTTTATTGAGGGTGAGGCGCCTGCGAGTGTGAACCCCAGTCTGTGGCGTCAAGCGAGTCTAAATAATATCGATGGTTTGTTTGAGGTGACAACTGATGTTTATCAGTTACGGGGTTTTGATTTAGCCAACATGACGGTGATTAGGGGCGATAGCGGTTGGATTATTATTGATCCGCTGACCACGGCAGAAACAGCTAAGGTCGCACTTGAGTTTGTTAATAACACATTGGGGCGGCGACCCGTATCAGCCATCATTTTTACTCACAGCCATATGGATCACTTTGGCGGCGCATTAGGCTTATTAGCACAAGGACAGGACTCCTTTGATGGTGTCGATGTGATTGCCCCCGCAGGCTTTATGCACGAGGCGACCAGCGAAAATGTGATGGCAGGAACCGCCATGAGCCGCCGTGCTATGTATATGTATGGTAAGCAGCTACCGCGTTCAGCGCGCGGACATATTGGCTCTGGATTAGGTAAGGAGCCTGCCTTTGGCCAGTTTGGGATCATGAGCCCGACGATAACCATTGAGCAAGACTCGGCTCTAATGATTGATGGTGTGCCGTTCGAGTTCCAAATTGTATCTGGTTCAGAAGCACCGGCAGAATTTACCTTCTACTTACCAGAGCAGCAGGCTTATTGCGGAGCTGAGCTTGTATCAAAGAATATGCATAACCTGTACACCTTGCGCGGTGCTAAGGTCAGAGATGCGCTGACATGGAGTCGGGCTATCAACGAGGCATTAACCGCTCAGCGCGACACTAAAGTGTATTTTGGCAGTCATCACTGGCCAATTTGGGGTCAGGAAAAGGTTAATGAGTTTCTAGAAAAGCAGCGAGATACTTATAAGTATATTCATGATCAATCAGTGCGGATGCTCAACGCTGGACTGACGCCTGCAGAAATCGCCGAACAAATTCAGATGCCACCATCGCTATCCAACACATTTGCCACACGTGGTTACTACGGCACGGTAAAGCATAATGCTAAAGCCGTGTATCAAGCCTATTTAGGCTGGTATGACGCTAATCCAGTCAATCTTGACCGATTACCCGCTACGGCATCATCGATTAGGTATGTAGAGCTGATGGGCGGCGCTGACAAGATCATAGCTGCGGTTAATAAGGCTATTGCTGCTGGCGAGTATCGCTGGGCAGCTGAGCTAGTAAATCATTTAGTGGTGGCTGAGCCTGATGAGGAGCAGGCTAAAGGCTTGCTTGCCAACATTTATGATCAGCTGGGTTATCAAGCCGAATCAGCACCTTGGCGTGACGTGTATCTGACTGCTGCCTATGAGCTACGCCATGGCACTCCTGATAAGGGGATTGATTTGGCGTCAATGAAACAGATCTTACTGCAATCGCCAGTAGAAAACTTTATGCAGTCAATGGCATCTCGGGTGATTGGGCCTGACGTTTTTGGTGAAGATTTAGTGCTCAATATTAACTTTATCGATCTCGATAAAAACTACGTATTAAGCCTTAAAAATGCAGTTATGCACCATAAACTCGCACCTAAGTCCGCTAAGGCTAACGCGACGCTTAACATCAGTCATGAGTTGTTTGTCGATCTCATCATAGGTAATGCCGGTGCTAAAGAGGTGCTGTTTTCTGATGAACTGCAGATAGAGGGCAGTAAGCTGGATTTAGTCAGCTTTTTCTCTTCTCTCGATAAGCCAAAAGGCGTGTTTAATATTGTGACACCATAGTGGATAATGTTGCTGGAAGCAAAGCCAGACAAGTCGGAATCGCCTCCAAGGCGTTTGAATCAAGCGGCGCTTGATAAAGGTCGTGAGCTTCCAGCTCACACACAAACTCCAAGTTAGACTGCGTCTAACAACTAACGTCGTGGCGCTTCGCCCACACCCGAGCCAAGGGGGAAAGCGCTTGTCCCCCTTAGCGAACCCTCAGCGCCCCAGACGAAGTTACATGCATTAGATACGGGCCTCATACTTATGGATAAATCACTACCACTTCCGATGGGGCATCCTGCCCCGCGAAAGCTACGCCGACATCCCTGTCGGCATCACGCGATTTATTCCAACGAACTTCGGCAACTTCGATGGGGAATGGGTGTTTTCTGTAGGCCTAAATGCGCCACTAGGCTTTTGAGTTATGACTAAAGCTCCGCTCGTTTTTGGACAACAGCTATTCACCACGGAGGACACGGAGCGCTACGCTACACGAAGAAAAGCAACAGCTAGAACAAAAGCAACAGTAAAAGGCTCGTCATCAAACATTTTAATCTTTTGCTCTACGATCTTCTCCGTGACCTCCGTGAAAGCGAAGCGCTTCGTGGTGAGATTCGTGCTTTGAAAGAGTTATGCCTGTTCTAGATTTTCTGTTTCATTAGATTTATAGCCTGTTGCTGAATGTGCGAACACTTCAGTGACACGGCGCGGCTTTTGATTTCGTAAGAAGTGTCCCTATAGCCTCTACGACAGCTTCCCTGCTGCCGAAGGTCACTGCCGTATTCACACCTCTGCATTCATCTCATCGAATTTGCTTCTCTAATTCGCTTGATGATCACAACCGCGGAGGGCTTCGTTCAACTCATTTTTGGACAAAAGATATTCACCACGAAGGACACGGAGCGCTACGCTACACTACACGAAGAAAAGCAACTGCTAGAACAATAACAACTGTAAAAGACTGGCATCCAACATTTAGATCTTTTTCTTTACGCTCTTCTCCGTGACCTCTGTGAAAGCGAAGCGCTTCGTGGTGAGATTCGTGCTTTGAAAGAGTTATGCCTGTTCTAGATTTTCTGTTTCATTAGATTTATAGCCTGTTGCTGAATGTGCGAACACTTCAGTGACACGGCGCGGCTTTTGATTTCGTAAGAAGTGTCCCTATAGCCTCTACGACAGCTTCCGTGCTGCCGAAGGTCACTGCCGTATTCACACCTCAGCATTCATCTCATCGAATTTGCTTCTCTAATTCGCTTGGTGATCACAACCGCGGAGGGCTTCGTTCAACTCATTTTTGGACAAAAGCTATTCACCACGAAGGACACGGAGCGCTACGCTACACGAAGAAAAGCAACTGCTAGAACAATAACAACAGTAAAAGACTGGCATCCAACATTTAGATCTTTTTCTTTACGCTCTTCTCCGTGACCTCTGTGAAAGCGAAGCGCTTCGTGGTGAGATTCGTGCTTTGAAAGAGTTATGCCTGTTCTAGATTTTCTGTTTCATTAGATTTATAGCCTGTTGCTGAATGTGCGAACACTTCAGTGACTCGGCGCGGCTTTTGATTTCGTAAGAAGTGTCCCTATAGCCTCTACGACAGCTTCCCTGCTGCCGAAGGTCACTGCCGTATTAACACCTCAGCATTCATCTCATCGAATTTGCTTCTCTAATTCGCTTGGTGATCACAACCACGGAGGGCTTCGTTTAACTCATTTTTGGACAAAAACCATTTAGTCAAAGGGTCTAAAGCTGGCTCGTGGGATTAGGAAATGTATGGTGCGCAAATAATGTTTACACTGACCCCACAAATTAGGAGCCAAGAGAAAACCAGAAACTAAGGCAAAAAAGCCTCGGTTACCGAAGTACTGTCTTGACTAACCGGGAGCGTCCATATATGTCTCAGTTATTGCCGTGGAGATTATGAATATAGACTTTTCAATTTTTCGGCCATATATGTGTCACCATCATTCATTGAAGATCCCATTCCATGATGAACAAACTCACTAATATCAAAGTATATTTCTTTTACACGTCCATCTGTCAGTTGAATTTTGACAACGTCAAAGTAAATTTCTTTTTCCATTTTGTCTTTTGTTAGCATCTCCAATGTCGATAAATATTGCATTTTCCTCTCTGCATTTGGATATTTATGGTTTATCCATTGGTATTCAGCTGCTACTCCAAGCTGATGAGTGTGAGCAAAAATTTTCACCACGTCCTTTTTAAGGCTAGTCATCTTTTCTTGAAAAGTAATTCGTTCTTCGCCAACTACAAATTCAAATTCTTTCTCATGTTCTTCAGTTTCTTTGCTTTCATTTTTGTTTGGCTCCTTCGGTGAATCTTTAAATTGATTTGGAGACCAACGATGTAAAGCGAATAACACAACGCCTCCCACAATTAGTAAAAACAAAATAACGATAACAGCAGTCCATGTAGGAGAAACAGAAGAAAACTCAAAATTAAGAGATTTTAATAATAAGTAAAAAATACCAAGAGCTACGCCTGGAACACCGAGAGTCACGAGAGGTTTAATAAATTTAATGTCCATATTCGTCCTAAAAAGTAGTAAAGAGTTAACTGTAAGTAACTATAGAATTTGCGTGTTAATTAATAAGCCTAACGTTCCCATAAATTGTGAGCAATACAGTCACATTTGTTGCGCCTTTTGTTTTTTGCAACCAACGTGATAGCGTTGCGAATCAGTCTTGATGGGCTGGTTAGCTACATTTAGGTGGGGTCAATGATATTTCCCTGCATGTCTTTGGCTACCCATATTCCACTTGATTCAAATACAAAGGAATACGTGGTTTCCTTCTGACCAAGCTTCCACTGTAATGGGCGACCTGTCCATTGCAGTTCTCCATCTACAACTGATGAAGCCGAATCTAGGACATTTAACGTATACTGTCCGTCATCAAAACTAGCAATTTCGGCATATTCGACATTAACAAAGTCCAATGAACTATCTACGTATTCTGGTTTCAGAATAAGGTTTTCAGCATAACCAAGCATTTGGTTTGTTGGATACATTAAGCCATTAATGATGTTGCCTTTCATCATTAGCTCTGCAATACAAGACGTTAATTTATAATAATCCTGTTCTTCGCCACTAACCAAAGGCTTTGAGAACATAAAGCCAAGGTACTCATGTACCATTTCATTTAGCTCGCTGAAGTTGTTAGTGTTTTTAACAAAACTATAAATCGAAGCTAAATCTCGTTTGCAATTCAGTTTTGTCCTAATCTCTTCCGTGAAACCTATATGGTTTAGCAATAAAGGTTTATTGGTACGCCAGTGCGATAAAGCTACCTTATCACCAACATTTCCGCGTAATTCGAAAAGAGGAACACCACGGTAGTTCGATCCATAGAAAACAGATTGGTCGGATTTATTTGCCCTGCCTAGGGCTTTAACGTATTGGGGGGAAGGGTAGCTACACTCTTGAACACTATTGGGTTTATCACAAATACGAGCTCTAAATATATCTAACCCTGAAGATTTTTGCGGTGTCTGCGCTCGATAGCCTGTAATTAAGCGTGATACTACATTTTGAACTTCTTGTTGCTCAATCGCACCTAGATCCATCTTTTCTAAACGAGATATACAATCACGTATCGTTCTACTCTTTAATTTTAACAACTAATATGACTTCCTAATTCTATTACGTCGAATGTAGCTAACAGCTTATTATCCAGCGTCTCGGTTAAATCCCTGCTCTTTATTAAGTCACGTCAAAACTAGCAACGTAACTCATTGATGTAAAGTGGTTAATCTTGCTGATGTTAACAAAAGTTGAATGTACTCTCCCCGCAAAGTCATGCAGAACATTTATCGGGTCTCTTGTAAGCTTAAAGCGGAAATCTAACTGTATGATAAGCAAATGCTATTTCAGATGTTAAAAATTTATCGATGCAATTATTTTACTTTCTAGCATCGATAAACCAGTCTAATTCATCAAGTTCATTATACCTGTATAGGATTGCAGTTATTTGGGTTTGTTCTAGGAAAGTAGAATCAGAAGAATTGAGCTTAAAGAAAAAGGACTGGCATAACTTATGGTGTACGCAAGACCTTTCACATTAGCTTTTCTATAGCCAAAGCTTTACTTGTGCCATTTACCATTTTGATTCGTGAAAATGATTTTGGGGCATTTCCGTGTTAGACAACAAACCGCTATAGCCCAAATTAGTGCACCAATTATCCGGTGTAGATACGGCCGTGACCGTCCATGACATGGACGTCATGGCCGAGCTTCCAAGGATGGACTTGCAGCGTGTCACGGCTGTGTCTGCACATACGCCCGCTGCAGGCGCTTGATAACTCTAAAGCGACAATTTCAAATTAGCAGCCCTGTAGCCACAGCTCAGACAAAAAATGTAATCAGCCTTCATTCGAAGGTAAACACGTTTTGGGGCATTTTTAAGTCAGAAATCTAACTCTACAGCCTAAATCGGAGAAGAAAATTATCCAGTGTAGGTACGGCTGCGGGCTTCGATGACAGGGCCGCTCTATGACGTCCATGTCACCGCGGCATTTGTGAATCCATTCACATCAGATGTCATCGCAGAGCTTACAGGGATTGTACTTGCAGCGTCTCGCAGCAGTATCTACACATGCCCCGCTGGAGGCGATTGATAGCTACATAGCTTCAAGTTCAAACGGGCAATCCCATAGCAACAACACAAAGTTAATGTAATGACCCTTCATTCGAAGGCTAACTCACTTGAGGCAAAAGCTATTCACCACAGAGGACACGAAGAGCACGGAGAAGAGCAGCAGAAAAAGCAACTGCGTGGTCAGTAAAGCTCTTCATCTTTACCTCAGTGCACTTAGTGAAAGTGTAGCGATCCGTGGTGAGTTCCGCCCTTTGGTGTAGCCTTTTGGTTAAACAGAATAACTCCAATGACAATTTTAGCGTTCAGCTTGTGTTCACACTCTGTGGACTCTAATGGCCTCATTAAGAAAGAACTTCGAGGTGAAGATGAACACAAAACAAAATCATAAGGCTCATATAACTCATACAACTCAAATAAGTGAGCAAAAGTGCATGTTGGCGCGAGCGGCGAGTATTGGCCTGTTAACCTTATCAATGAGTGTGACACTGGCTGCCAGTGCCAGTTCGGATATGAGCCTGCTTTCGCAGCCGAAAAGCACCTCGGTTGCACAAACCGTTTCTGGTGACGACCAAGTCCCTCAAGCCGCCCAAGACGCCAATAGCTTATCTGAGCTACAAATCAGCAAGCTTGAACAGCAGCGAGTTAAGCAAGCGGATCTGCAGGCCAGCGATGATGCGAAAGGAGAGGCTAGTGCTAAAAAGCTGACCGGTGAACCGCTTACTCGTGAACTGCTTACCCGTGAACAAGTCATACAATCTCATCAGGATAAGGCGACTCTGGCTCAGCAGAGCCTTGCAAAGAGTGGTTCGGTGAAGCAATTTGCCAACGGAATCTACCGTAACTTTTATATCTACGATGCCTATAGCCGATTGTTTGTCGATTATGATTACGATGGTTTTTACCAGACTTTTAGCGTGACCTTTGATGCCGATGTTGAGGGGTATTATGCCAATGAGCGCGCTGATGTGTTTGCAGAGCTTTACTTGAGCCGTAATGGTGGGCCGTGGGAGCATTATTACACCACCGATATCTTTAGCATTTATGGCAATGCTACCGATGATGACTTTGAAGTATTAACCACGCTGGAGTCAGGTTACCGAACCGATCATTACGATGTGTTAATTGATCTTTATGAAGTGGGTTATGGCGATATTGTGGCGACCGTGAGCTCGAATGACTTTGACAGCTTATATGCGCTGCCATTGGAGAGTAGCGATAGAGACGATATCTACATTGATGACGATTACCATGGCGGTAGCCTGTCGGCTGCTTGGCTACTGCTGCTTAGTTTGTTGTTAATCAGAAAAGTCACTCAACATTCAAACTTACAGCGTATTTAAGTGACAGTGTATTTAAGTGATGAGTTGGCGGTTAACTTATCTGTTTACTGGCTGATGAGTGGATTAACTTAGATGACTTGTGTAATGGGTTAGCTTAGAGGATTAGCTTAGGGGGTTAGCTTAGATGACTAGCTTAGGTGATAGTAGGGGGTAACTGAGGCAATGGCTTAGATATTTGGCTTAGATATTTGCCTTAGATAATGGCTTAGTAACCTGCTTAAGTATTCGTAAGGGGAGTCGCGTGGTGACGATTTTCAACGGCGGACGTGTTTATCTGGAGGCTCACTAATGGCAGCAACCCAATAGCTGCAACACTGACCATAGACACAAAAAATGCAGCCTAGGCTGCATTTTTTATACGTGCTATATCATCAAGCTAAGGGTTAGAACTGATAGTTCACACTCACGTTGAAGTAGCGACCCGGCTGGGTGAAGTCTTCTTTTTCAAGGTCCATACTTGCACCGAGTAAGAATACCGATTGACCAGCAACATCGGCGTAATCGATATACTCTTTGTCAAACACGTTATAAACGCCAGCACGTAGTTTCCAGTTATCGTTAATTCTTAAGCCAAAGGTAAGGTCCATTACCGCATAACCAGATGTACCGTAGACTTCATTAAACTTCTCTTTAGGAATACACATGCCCATGGCACAAATATCATCCTCAGCTAGCACGATATCATTGGTACGGTCCATATCATCCGCCCAGCGCACTACCGCACCAAAATCGGCTTCCATAGTGGCAATATCGGTATACCAGTTTACACCCGCGTTACCCTTGAGTGGGCTAACACTGTTAAGGTAGTCGCCATTTTCATCTTCACCATAGGTGTAAGAGATGTTACCCCACAGCTCAACGCTATCTGTTAGCCAATGATTAATTTGAGCTTCAGCGCCATACAGAATCACTTCATCGCGGTTGTAGTACTGATACTTAAACTCCATTGGCTTCATCACTGGCGGAAGCCCAGGAATAAACACTGGTGGTTTAAAGCTGACATACTGCCAGTCAATAAAGTCTTTAGCCAGCGTGTAGAAAGCGGTTAGCTCATAGTTAGTGTCACTGTGATTACCGCGAACACCGACTTCCCAAGTATGTGACTGCTCAGACTCTAAGTCATAGTTAGCCTGAATAAGCACATCAGTCATAGGGCCTGCATCGACTTCTAACTCACCCCATTTTTGATCTGGGGTTGGCATCTTGTAGCCGTAGGCGTACTGACCATAAACGCTAACAGAGTCTGACAATTGATAGACTAGGCCTAGTTTAGGCGACCAGAAGCTGTCACTCATGGTTTGGAAGTCAGCAGCATCTTTACCAGCGTCAACGGCTTGCTGTTGATCTGGGGTATTGCGGAAATAGTCATAACGAAGACCCGCGATCAAGTTTAAATCGCCATCAAGCAGGGTGACGTCATCCTGTACAAAAATACCTAAACGCTGACTGTCTGTAGTGGCAAAGGTAAATGGCGTAGTTGTCTCATCCGTCACTACGTTATTTACCGTGCGATGACGTGACATGGTTGAAAACTCATAGTCCAGACCATAGGTGATCTGATGACCATAGTTGTCACTGCCAACATACTTGCTAAAGGTGCTGTTAATACCAATACGCTGATCTTCAAAGCTGTAATCGCGGACTTCGCTCAAACCATAAACAGTTTCAGCCTTATTCCACTCAAAGTAGTCTCTATGCTCTAGCTGTTCGGTTTGGCCAAAATAGGCGGTTACCGTCAGCGTGTCATGCATGTTAGTCGGCTTGTTTGATACTAACTGCAGCGCACCATTAATAACTTGCGTGTCGCGGTCGGTATCGATATTTTCTTCAAGCGCATTGTCTTTATCAAAGTCGTACTGCCAGCGCTTAAGGGTCTGCTCTAGATAATCTAAGGTCAACTGCACAGAGGTGTAGTCATTGAAGTGGTACTTACTCTTAAACAGCACACTGTCTTGCACTAGATCACTGTCTGGCTGCGTGTCAAAGTAGTTAGGTAGCTCTTCGCCTTTACGGTGCTGATAAGTGATTAGATTTTCAAAGTCACCGTAGGCTGCTGCACTGGTAAAGCCGGCACTGTATTCGTTGTTGATACCCGCATAGCCCGCATTAACCGACACATAATAGTCATCGCCCATTAAGTAGTCGCTGGCATCTTTGGTGCGCATTACCACCACGCCGCCAAGTGCATCTGAGCCATACATGGTTGAGGCGGCAGCTTTCACGACTTCAACTTGCTTTAAACTTTGTACTTCAGTTAAACCACGGCCAGTACCTTCAGCACCAGGGCCTAGTGGTGAGGCATACTGGTTGTTAACGCGTACACCGTCTTTTACCATCATCACACGATTGCCACCGATACCACGAATGGTCACAGAGGTTGGTTTACCGGCACCGCCTTTTACGGCGATAGCGGATTCATTTCTAAACAAGCTACCAAAGTCATTGCTCATCGTTTTTTCGATAGCGTCTTCATCAAGAACCACAATCGAACCGGCAACCTGCTCAATATTCTGCTCCATACGTGAGCCAGAAATAACGATTACCTCGTGCATTTGTGCACTGGCTTGCTGGTTTGACGGAGTCTCGACTGTGGCCTCTTGAGCCTGAGCATTGAGCACAGTACTAACAGCAATTGCTAGTAGACTAACTTTGAGCTTATTCATGATGCACCTTAACTATTTTACGACAAAATGAGAATGATTCTCTTTAGCGGGCGCTATCTTATACTCTATTGGTAGTAGGGTCTCCTGTAGAGTGAGCTAATTTGCTGGCTTTATCGGACTAAAAAACAAATTTTTAAAGTGGATCACATTTATGTTTTTTATAGCAAAAACAAATGGCTACTTATTGTTCTTGTGGCTTATATTTTTTAACAAATGTAAGCCGGTGTTACGTTTGTTAATTATTCATCTCTGCTAAGCTCGGCATGGCTCCTACCTTGGGCCGCTGGCGTTAATCGGTTTACATGTTTTATCTGTGTGTTAGCTTAATATGTTAGCTTAATGTGTTAACGGGGTTAAACGACAAGATGATGATGTGCTTGAATATAATGCTAGTAAATCAAAGCATTACTTAAAGATTGTTCGCTGGTGTTTATCATTGGCTATCGCTTAACTCGTGCAGGTTATGCAACAGATTTAGCAGGCGCTACAACTAAGGCTTTGCCTAAACTCGCGGCCTTATCTCTGCATCTGCACCAAAGTCTTGAATTGTCTTGTCGAGAAAAAGCCAGTAGCGCACGTATAGCCAAAGAGTTAGCAAGTTTGGGTTTTGACGTTACTGAAAACGTTGGCGTTTTCGGCGTGGTGGGGATATTAAAAATGGCAATAACAATGAATTCGGGGGCATGGTTGTGGTCATGATGTTGACATGACGAGCCTCTTGGCAAATGAATCCTAACTCAGGGGCTAGGCTTTCATTACGCTTTTCATAAAGCTATCGCTGTTGCCTAAAATGAGTTAGCGGGTCCGCTGAAGTTTATTTTCTATTTTGGTGAGCAACTTAAACGTAGGTTCGCTAAGTTGGCTCAACTCCTTTTGGGTCACAAGAGCAACAGATAGTTGAATCGTTTTATATGCGAGAGAATAGTTGTGTTGCAGTACTTGCAACTTTGCTTGATTATTCAGTGCTATGACTTGGCCTGCTGGGTAGCCAGATTTGCGATGATAATCTAGCGAATACTGATACTGGGCTTGGGCCTGTTGATAGCGATTAAGCCGCTGATAAATATAGCCTGACCAATTAGAGATGTAACCTAAATACAGCCAGTCTTGGGCATTGGCAGCCAATATTCTAGCTTGAGAAAGCTCACTAATCGCCAGTTCTAACTCACCATTTTTAAGCTTGTTTTGCGCTAATGCGAGCCTTAATCGAGCCAATTGACGTTGATAGTTAGCTATTATCTTGGGATGAGTCTTTTCACTGGCGTTTGCACTTCCATAGAGGATCCCGCGTTCAAGCCATCGCTTACTCTTTGCTAATATTTGCTGTGCATTGTTATCGTCTTGCCCCTCGGTTTCAGCCATTATTAACTCGGCTAATAGTCTTATGGCAACGAGATTATTGGGTGATATTGCTAACAGTTGATTAAGGCTAGAGCGTGCATCATCAAGTTCGGCGTATTGAATTTGTTTGAGCGCATTGATGAGTAATGGGTCGTTAAACCAAGCTTCTTGGACTACATCATTGGTCGTTGCTGAGAGATTGGCAAAGTCTTGCACACGCTGAGCTAATTCATGATGTAACGCGGGTAGCGATACCTCGTTGAACGATCCCGTGCTAATTTTTTGTGCGCTTAATAAACGATAATCAAGCTGATAGTGGTTATCTAAAAATGCAACTGAGCTTTCTACAATGAGGCTACTACCAGAAATCGTAAATAGTCGATTAAGGTCGATAGCTTGATGGTCTCCAATAAAGCTTGAGGCTTGCGATAGCATAGAGATCACATCTTCAGCCTGTAACACAGGGTACTGGCCTGAGGTGCCAAGCGCTAATATCACTTGCTCCATCTGGGCATAGGCTTGCCAGTCATCATTTTTACTCTCTTCAACACTCTCTTTAATACTATCTTCAATAACGCCTTCAACACTGCTTTCTACGCCATTTATTGCCGCGCTACCTAATTCCATATTGATTGGTAGCACCATAATCGAGCCAGTGGCTAAATGAGTTGTCTGCATCTGAGTAAAAGCAAAAAATCCACCGATAGAAAGTAAACTGACTAACGTTAAAGCGGCGAGTAATAGCCGTTGTCTTGTGGTGATCTTCTGCATAAATGCAAACATGTTGCTCCTAGGATGAATCGAGTAAAGATTTAAGAATTTGCTAGGTTAACAAAAAGTTATCACTTATGAAAATGGCTTTATAACAGAGTATAGATTGGTTGTTATGATTTCAGGGGTATTAACGGAAAAATGCTGAGTGTTAATAGAGAGCTCGGTATGGGGGAGTTTTATACCTGCGATGGGAATGTAAGTTTAATTGCGAGGATTATAAATGTAGGGCTTAGCTTCTGCTAAACCCTCTTTATTTCAACCTTGCTAGCTTCTATGCTTGTGCTGATATCTTTAACTAGCAGATTCTAGGCCTGCAACATTTAAATAGGCATGTTAGCTGTTTAAGGTTGAACCAAGCGTGCAAAATCTCAATTAATGTAATTGAGATTGTTGCTCAATAACTTTTACTAAATGCTTTACAGATTCCAAGGATTTGGTGGCAATTTGTTGCTGTTGTTATCAGTGGCCTTGCTTGTGCTCTTGCTGCTTTCTTTAGCCTTAGTCTTATCCGATCCGCTAGTCTTTGGTGGTGTCTTTTTATCAGCGTCGGTGATTTGCTTGCTCTTAGGCTTGAAATTTAAAATAGAAACAGGGACTTCTTTTCTCGGTGCAAAACCTTCAATTTCTCTACGTTCAATCAAATGGCCTAAACGGCTTTCAATCATGCATAGGTTTTTGAAATCATCTTTAGATACTAAGGCGACCGCTTCGCCGCTGGCGCCAGCACGTCCTGTTCGGCCAATTCGATGAATATAATCATCAGCTGGGTAAGGCAAGTCGTAGTTAATTACTAGCGGAAGTTCGTCGATGTCCAAACCACGGGCGGCAATACCTGTGGCAATCAATAAGCCTATTTTTCCAGACTTAAAGTCTGCAAGGATTTGCTCGCGAATTTCTTGGCTACGACCACCATGAATGCATTCTGCAACAATGCCGCGCTTTTCAAGTTGGCTAACGAGCTTAGCTGCACCTTGCTTAGTTTCGATAAAGATAAGCGCTTGTTGCCAGTTGTTTTCTTGAATTAAATGGCTCAGTAGCGCAGATTTTTTGTCTTTATCAACGGTAACTAACCACTGTTCGATTTTAGGCTTGTTGTCAGTGTTATGAGTGACAGAAATTTCGATAGGTCTATCAATCGTAGCCCTTGCCAGCTCTTTGACTTGTCTAGATAGGGTTGCTGAAAATAGCAGCGTTTGTCTATCTACAGGCAGCTTTTCGATGATCTTATTGATGTCTTCAATAAAGCCCATATCAAGCATTCTGTCAGCTTCATCAAGCACGAGGATTTCTAGCTCGTCGAAATGAATCGCGCGCTGGGTGTACATATCGAGTAGACGACCCGGCGTGGCAACCAAGATATCGACACCATCAATTAACCCCTGACGTTGCGGCTTTGAATCAACGCCACCGTACATGGCCATTGAGGTTAGAGTTAGGTGCTTACCATATTGGCGAATGTTGTCTTCAACCTGCACCGCAAGCTCGCGGGTTGGGGTTAAAATCAGCGCACGAATACGCTTTTTACGTTGAGTCTCGGCTTGGCTTAGCATCTCTAAGATTGGCAGCACAAAGCTAGCCGTTTTACCGGTACCGGTTTGCGCTGCCGCAATCAGGTTACGCTGACTTAAAATAACGGGAATAGTCTTAGCTTGAATCGGAGTCGGGCTAGTGTAGCCTTGCTCAGTAACGGCTTTAACGATGGGAGTGCTTAATCCAAGCTTAGAAAACGGCATGCGAGTCTCAATTAGGTGTCTGATTTATTTATTGCAGTTATCGATTTTGCGCAGATTGGCGCAGATAACTGTGTTGCTGTTTGCCATTATAACAGCATGTAGCCCAATGCGCTTTATTGATGTTGTTCGCTATGGTCGCAAACAGTGGTTCCAATTGCCTGCAGCAGGTGCAGCACATGGATGTACAAATGTCGTGTTCACATAGACGTGAGTTAACGACCGTATGTGCAGATACTTCCGTGACATGCTGCAAGTCCATATATGGCCGTACCTACACTTGGTAGAACAGCATAATCTTTGGCATGTAGAATTATGATTAAAGCCACTAACTCGTTAGTGGACAAAAGTTTGTCGGCGCTTGCCGCTGAGCTAAATCTAAAGCCAAATCAATCAAACTTCGTTTGATAACAAAGCCCATGCTGACTCCATATATCTTTATGCTGAGAGTTGATTCCAACAAAAGTGGTTCCAATGGCCTGCGGCCAGCGTATGTGCAGACACTGTCGTGACACGCAGCGAGTCCATCCCTGGAAGCTCGGCCATGACGTCCATGTCATGGACGGTCACGGCCGTATCTACACTTGGTTAGAACAGCATAACCTTGGCATTTAGAGTTATGATTAAAGGTCTAGCTCGTTTTTGGACAGAAGTTTGTTGGTACTTGCAGCTTGCTTCGTTTGATAAAGTTAGTGAGCTTCCAGCTCACACTCGGGCAAAAGGGGGACAACAGCTTCCCCCTCTTGCATCACCCGAGCCGCCCCGACGAAGTTACATGCATTAGATACGGGCCTCACACTTATGGATAAATAGCTAACGCTTCCGATGGGGCATCTGATGTGAATGGATTCACAAATGCCGTGATGGCATGGATGCCAAGGAAGGGCCAGCCCCGCGAAAGCTACGCCGACATTCATGTCGGCATCACGCAACTCTGGTTTATAAAGAGTTTCCAACGAACTTCGGCAACTTCGATGGGGAATAGGTGTTTTCTGGGAGTTAAGTCAGCTCATCTAGCTTTGCGATTATGGCTAAAGATTAAAGAAGCTTTAAACTCACTTTTGGACATAAGCTATTCACCACGGAGGACACGGAGCGCTACGCTACACGAAGAAAAGCAACAGCAGAAGAAAAGCAACAGTAAAAGGCTCGTCATCAAACATTTTAATCTTTTGCTCTACGATCTTCTCCGTGACCTCCGTGAAAG
>NZ_JBRILQ010000033.1:0-57136 GCF_052977045.1 Shewanella sp. 125m-7 | reverse complement strand
GAACTCAGAAGTGAAACGCAATATCGCCGATGGTAGTGTGGGGTCTCCCCATGTGAGAGTAGGTCATTTCCAGGCGCTAAATACAAAAAAGCCCGCTACGATGTAGCGGGCTTTTTTACGTCTTGAATTTGTCGTTTCCATACGTACTCCAAGTTCAATAGTGAAAAAGCCACCTACGCTTTATACGATAAGAGCGGGTGGCTTTTTTGTACAGGAAGTACTTATCCTTGAATGCCATGGATGGTATAGGAGAGGAGTTGCGTTTGGGTGTTTGTAAAAATAATGCATGTGTAACTTAGATTGTTAATCTCTACCCGTTAAGGCGACAGCTTCACTTATAGTAGGCATAAATGTCATTCTTGATAAAGAGTCGATGTCGAGTCGATTATTGCTCCTGCATAACCGACACTTCCGTCATCTGATGTTTAGGATTAACAAATGCCTTGGTGGCATGGATGCCAAGGAAAGGCCTTGGCGGTCACCGCTTCTCCGCGTTCACTCTTCACTTAAAGCAGAGGGGCTGAATACTACGTATTCAAAGCGCCCAACTTTCACCCCCATGTGTTCGCTGCGCGAACCGAGGGCGATTATATGCTCCTCGGTAACTGCTCCTGCGTTACTCTACCTCCTATATCCATATAGTCGTGCATAATCGACACTTCCCACATCCATTTGGGTCGTAGGTCATTTCCAGGCGCCACTTTTATTTCACTTTTGTAAAAGTGAAGACAAAAAAGGATTCTCAAAAGAGAAGTGAGAAAGCCCGCTACGATGTAGCGGACTTTTTTACGTCTGGAATTTAGAAAATGACCCTGCTGCCTCAGCCCGCTTTCAGCTAGTTCGGGCTTTTTTCGTTTAACGACTTTTGAAATGACACTAGTACATGGGGAAATAAAGAGTCCGAATGCAGTGAGGCTCAATACCCATGTGGAGTAGGGCGAATATCGCGCTAGCGATGTGTTTATGATCGCGAAGCTTTAGCGTAGCTGGCCATTTCCAGGCTTTAAGTAATGCCATTCCATCTTAACATCCAGTCATTCTTGCCCGGTATCTTCGACATAACGACATCACTCTCTTTCTATAGCTGATGAAATTATTCTAGGCTTCAGAACACGCGTTCATTATATCCTCATAAACTTGAAAGCAGTGGTTTGCTAACTGGTGCTGTCGCAACCAGCTCCATACTTGCTATATCGGATTTAGCTCCGGTGAGTATGGTGGTATAAAGCATTACAAGAGGGAAATAATATAGAAGGGAGAGTTGTAGTAAAAGCTGAGCCACTTTTGTGGCTCAATGCTGTTTATGGCTCAAGGCTGTTTGCAGATAAAGTTACTAGCCGAGGATTTTGGTTAAGATGGCTTTATTGGCTTCGGGGAATTCATACTGAGTAAGCTTTTCTTTATCAACCCACCTAACCTGCTGGCCTTCTAAACCTTGTGCTTCGCCGCTAAAATGGGTTACCCAGTGGATATCTAAGAAGACTTGTTTATCACCATAGTCATGGTGGATCTCCATCATCGGCTCAGTGCTTATGACATCTAAATTTACTTCTTCTTTAAGCTCTCTGATTAGTGCCTGCGAGGTGGTTTCAGCATCTTCTACCTTACCACCAGGAAACTCCCATTTTCCACCTTGGTGCAGATGTTCGGGACGTTTAGCCAGCAAAATCCTTTTAGTTGAATCTTGGATGACTCCCACGGCGACGTGGATCAGTTTGCTCATCGGTTTTTGTCTTCGTCGAAGTTGCTTTGGTCTAGAAAAAAATCAGCTTCATCGTAGCCTAACTGATCAAGCATGTCAGGATCGAATTCTGGTTTGACTGGAATGGCATTTTTCTCTGACGCCCAATCTCCAAGATCGATTAATTTACAGCGGTCACTGCAAAACGGCTTGAATTTAGATTCAGCATTCCAGATTACGGGCTTTTGGCAAGTCGGACATTTTACTGTTAAAGACATAATGAACCTTGTCAGTTTACAAGCTGACGTTTAGAAGTGTATGGGTAGATTTTAAAGCGTTAAGGGCAGGTTGCCAACTCGAAATCGATAGCTTGATCAGAATGCTTCTGTTGGTCGAACTGTACAAAGTGTATGGCGTAGCGGTTTCTGTGGCCACTAATGGTGGGGTAACAACCTTGTTCAGCGGCGAGTTTGACTCTTATGAGTGATAAAGGTTGATCGCTATTACCTTGAAAAAAGCCGCCACTAGCTTGTTTTACTTGGTATTCTGTTGCCTGTCTCGTTAGATCAAGCAGTAAGTTTATTGGTGATAGTAAGCTCGCAAAGTGACTTACCCAATCTTGATACTCACTTTGGCGCACTTGCCAAGGTTTGGCTAACCAATAATGCAGCTGCGGTAAGTCGAAATTACAACTTGCGCCGGGCATATTGAATCTTTGTCTGAGGGCTGACAAGAAGCGATCTTGTTTTAGTTCATGCCCCGGTCGCTGAGAGGCTTGGAGTATGTCTCTGCAAGTTGTTAACTTGGTTATATAGAGCTCTACTTGCTCATCTTTTATAGAGGGCAGAGATTGCCATTTTGACAAGGCAAACAGTTGTCTATCTAGGTCTTTGAGCACTTCGCCGCGGTAATCGCAACGTTCGCTGAGTTCACATAAGGAGAAAAGTGGATAAAAACAGCGGTGCTGATGATCTTGCTCGAGATTAGCCTGTACCTGCTGCGCCAAATATTCTAGGCGCAGGTAACTCCGAGTTTTTTCATTTAGAGGCTGTTCATAGATCAATTTAGTCATGGCGTTATTCAAGAATTACTGGATAATTTTAAATAAAAGTTATGTAGTGCGTGTACCTTGCACTTTAACGCCGATATCTCTCCCTGGTTGTCTATGACATCATCAGCTTTTGACAGTTTCTCGGCTCTAGGAGCCTGACTGCCTATTATATTTTTTACCTGCAGTGCAGTAACAGCATCTCTGCTAACCGTTCTTTGCTGCTGCAGCTCCGGTGAAATATCCACCAGAAGTGTTCGTTGTACTAACCTATCTAACCCGTTCTCAAATAGCAAGGGTACAACCATAATTACATAATCTGATTGTGCATTTTTGCACTGTCGCAACATTGATTCTCTGATCATTGGGTGTAATAGGTTGTTTAACCACAGCCGCTCAGTGTTATTTGAAAAAATCTTTTCTCTGAGCATAGCTCGATCTAGATTGCCGTCAGCAAGTAGTGTGTCTGAGCCAAAGTGCTCTGTAATCTTTATAAGGCCTGTTGAGCCTTTAGCTACCACTTCGCGGGCGATGATATCGGCATCAACGAGTGTAATCCCGAGCTCAGCAAAAAGATTTGCGACTGTTGTTTTTCCGCTACCTATCCCGCCTGTTAGTCCAACTATATAGTCAGCCATAGTGACTCCTTTGCTCTTTATGACCTTTTATAAGGTAGAAAGATACCAGTTGGTGATGCTTTCGCCCCAGATCATCGCTATCCAGCCTGCTGCAGCGATGTAAGGCCCAAACGGGATTGGGTTACCATGATTTAATTTTTTGAACACGATAAGTGCGATACCCACTACGGCGCCAACAAGCGAGGAAAGTAATATAACCAGAGGCAGCACTTGCCAGCCAAACCAGGCGCCAAAAACGGCTAACAGCTTAAAGTCGCCATAGCCCATGCCGTCCTTGCCTGTAAGCAGTTTAAACAGCCAAAACACGCTCCACAAACTTAAGTAACCCGCAGCTGCACCAATTAACGCATCAGACGTTGTCGCAAAGGTGCCACTTAAATTAACGATGAGCCCAAGCCATAATAATGGCAGGGTAATCTGGTCAGGCAGCAGCATTTCGTCTAAATCGATACCAGTTAAGGCGATAAGGCAAAATGTCAGTAAAGTGGTTAGCGCGAACTCTAAAGTTGGGCCAAAATGCCAAGCTAAAAAGGCAACGAGTACGCCAGTAATGAGTTCAACAATAGGGTAGCGAGCCGAAATAGGATTGCTACACGCCGCGCATTTGCCCTTTAGCATTAACCAGCCAAGAATGGGCAGGTTATGCATTGGCTTGATATTGGTTTTGCATTTAGGGCAAGCAGAGCCGGGCATGACCAGATTATACTTTTCAGGGAAAGCATCGATTGGCGCTTCAAGCTGTTTTTTATTGCTATCGAACACTTCTTTTTTGTATTCACTTAAATAGTGATTACACTCTTGCTGCCACTCACGCTTCATCATCACCGGCATACGGTGAATAACCACGTTTAAAAAGCTGCCGATAACAGCGGCAAACACAAAGCTTAAGCTTATAAAAAGCCAAGGGGTCAGGCTAAAAACAGAAATTAGTTCAGTCATTATTATTCTTAAATTGTAAAGACGCGACAATAATTCCGCGTCTTTGGTATTTATTAAAGAGGCCCTATCCTACAACATTACCCATTTCGAAAATAGGCAGATACATACCGACAATTAGGCCGCCTACAACAGTACCAATCACCACCATCATAACTGGCTCAATCAGGCTTGATAAGCCATCAACGGCATCATCCACTTGCATCTCGTAGATATTAGCCACTTTGTTGAGCATGTTATCAAGTGATCCTGACTCTTCACCAATCATCACCATCTGAATTAGCATATCAGGGAACAAACCGGTTGTGCGCATGGCGACGTTCATCTGCATGCCCGACATCACTTCGGTGCGAATTTTTAAAATCGCTTTCTTGTAGACGGCGTTACCCGATGCGCCAGCGGCAGACTCAAGGCCATCAATTAACGGCACACCTGCAGCAAAGGTGGTTGCAAGCGTTCGGGCAAAGCGGGCCATAGCGCCTTTGTGTAAAATGTCGCCAATAGCAGGGATTTTTAGTATTAGTTCATCGACTCTATCGCGAAACATCTGCGAGTTAAGGTGTGCACGCTTAAAGCTCCATACGCCAACAATGATGGCGATAACGAAAATGTACCAGGACGCCTGTAACCATCTGGAGATATCGACTATTAACTGGGTAAAAGCGGGAAGCTCTGCACCAAAACCTGCAAAGATGCTTTCAAATTGTGGTACTACAAATAACAGCAGTAAGGCGGTTACTAAGATAGCCACAATCACAACCGCGGCAGGATAGAACATGGCTTTTTTTATTTTGGACTTTAAGGCTTCTGATTTTTCTTTATAAGTGGCGACCCTATCGAACACTTGGTCTAGCGAGCCGGAGTGTTCACCAGCACCGACTAAATCCACATAGAGGTCATCAAAGTATTGTCGATGCGGTCTTAACGAGTCAGAAAGTGGAATGCCTGATTGTACATCGTTAACTATGGTTGCTAACAGTTCACGCATTTTGGGTTTTTCATGGCCTTTACCGAGCATCTCTAGCGTGGTCACAATGGGGACACCTGCTGCCAACATGGTCGCTATTTGCCGGGTCATCATGGCGATGTCCATCGCGGTGATTTTCTTTTCTGATTTAAATAGCGGCGCCGACTTTTTACGAACCGCCTTTGGAATAACCCCTTGAGCTTTGAGCTGAGCCCGAATTTCGGCGCTGGAAATCCCTCGTAATTCACCTGAGGTTTTACCGCCATCGCGGTTGGTACCGCTCCAAGTATAGGTAACCACTTTAGGCTGAGTTTTTTGCGTTTTTTTTCGCTCTCTTACTTGCTTGGAGCTTTTGGTTGCGATTGCCATGGCGGCCCTTTATATCGTTATTCTATTTTGTTATTTTATAATCGTTATTTTAGGTAACGCTTCATGTCGGTTAATTTTGAGCTGCACATTTTAAGGCTGAACCATTTTATTGTGTCTATTAATGATGTCTATTAATGGTGTCGATTAAAAGCTGGTGACGCGGTTAATCTCTGCAATGCTAGTGACGCCCTGGATGACTTTTAACAGGCCGGAATCACGCAAATCACGCATACCTTGGCTTTTGGCTTGCTTGAGGATCTGCAAGGAGTTGCCGCCTTCCATAATGGTGCGGGCAATTTCATCTGACATTTTCATCACCTCATAAATACCGACACGGCCTTTATAACCGCCAGAGCAGAGATCGCAGCCGACAGGTTTATGTGGCGTAATGCCAGCATCGACTTGCTCTTGATTGAAACCAAGCTTTAATAGTTCCTCTGCGGGGATTGTTTCTGGCGCTTTACAGTTAGGGCAAAGGCGCCTTGATAGACGCTGGGCGATGATTAAATTTACCGAGCTGGCAATGTTGTAACCGGGTACGCCCATGTTGATTAAACGGGTCAGGGTTTCAGCTGCAGAGTTGGTGTGCAGGGTCGATAGCACCAAGTGACCAGTTTGCGCCGCTTTAATGGCAATTTCAGCGGTTTCTAGGTCTCGAATTTCGCCCACCATCACCACATCAGGATCTTGACGCAGGAATGAGCGCAGCGCCGAGGCGAAGGTTAAGCCAGCCTTGAGGTTAATGTGGACTTGGTTTACCCCTTCTAGGTTTATCTCTACTGGATCTTCGGCGGTCGAGATATTGCGCTCTTCGGTATTAAGAATGTTAAGGCCGGTATAAAGCGATACGGTTTTACCTGAGCCCGTAGGGCCAGTCACCAAGATCATTCCTTGAGGCTTTTGCAGCATCTCTTCATACAGTAATCTCTGGTCATCTTCATAGCCGAGCTTTTCGATGCCAAGCTGGGCTGATGATGAGTCTAAAATACGCATTACAATCTTCTCGCCCCAGATGGTGGGCAAGGTGCTGACGCGAAAATCGATAGATTTAGTGCGAGATAGCTTCATCTTGATGCGGCCATCTTGCGGTACGCGGCGCTCGGCGATATCAAGTTTTGACATCACCTTTAAACGAGCTGAGATTCGATTGGAAAGATTAACCGGTGGCTCGGAGACTTCGTGCAGAATGCCATCGATGCGAAAGCGGATGCGGTAACGTTTCTCATAAGGCTCAAAGTGTAAGTCTGACGCGCCTTTACGGATAGCATCGGTGAGAATCTTATTAATATAGATAACGATTGGCGCATCGTCTTTACCGCTACCATCTTGCTCTTCATCACGTTTACTGGTATCAGTAACTTCGATGCTAGCTAGTGCTTCTGCATCGATATTATCAAGATCTAGGCCGCTGATATCATCTTCTAACACTTTCTCTAGCGCTTTAGTGAGCTTATCATCTTCAACTAGAATCGCTTCAGCGTGCAGACCAGCGCTAAATTGAAAATCCTCTAGCGCTGCGATATTGGTGGGATCGGACGTAGCGATATAGAGGCGGTTACCGCGTTTAAACAGTGGTAGACATTTATGCTTCTCTATAAGTTTCTTATTGAGAAACTCTTCTGGAATAGCGCCGATATCAAATTCATTGAGATCAAGTAATGGGGTGCCATATTCTTCATAGCAAAGCTCGGCAATCTCACGTGCGGAGATAAGTTTGCTGCTGATTATGGTACTGACTAAAGAGGTCTTGTTTTTACGAGAAGTGGTTACAGCGGATGCAATCTGTTCTTCGCTAAGTAAACCTTTGCGAATAAACAGGGTGGATAAACCTAGGTGCAGTCCAGTGGTAGGCATCGGTCGTCCTAAGTTGCTGATTTAAAATGTGAAAGAGGAGTGCGTCCTCTTTCACATTGTGAGCTTATTCTAGCAAATGGCTGGCGAAGCTGTTGTACATGTACCGCCTTTAGTCCATGTTACTTTTCCATTACCATCAATCGCAGCTTGCATCGTGTATGTTTCATCACCGTCGAAACCATTGCCACTAGGTGCTGTAGCTGTAATCAAACCAGCTAAAACAGATAGACCTGAAACTGTTGCTGATCCAGTAATATCTGCAGGTATAGACCAGCCATTACCATTGCCTAGTGCAGTACATGTTGCTACAGCACTTAAATCCATTGCGCAAAGTTCAACCTGAGTCTTTATAGCTGATGTGCTGATAACAACTTCTGAAAACTTGGCTTTTTGCGTGTAATTCTGATAAGCAGGCAATGCGATTGCTGCCAAAATACCGATAATCGCCACTACGATCATCAATTCAATTAGGGTGAAGCCCTTAGCATTATTCATTTTTGACTTGTTCATGTCTATCTCCATTAGAAAAACGTTGAAATCACGTTTGAACGCTGCTTACTGGCATTCAAATCGCTATTCATACTGTTATATCACTGTTTATATCAGTGCTTATTATGAGTAAGTAGTGCTTCAACCCTGCTTAATGCTCCTGCGCCAGCGCGTCGCAACTTCCTATGCCAATTAGTCACTTAATATTGTTACCTGCAACCTGCAACCTGCTACTTGCAACTCATAATGCAGATGTAGGTAACTCATTAGCGGTGATCGGCGCGACTTAAGGTATCCGTGTCTATCTTAATATAAATTATTAAATTTAAGCTCCGCGGTCATTATTAGGCTATTTTGGCTCTTTCTATATCTTCTACATCTATAGATAAAGACTGAATTTAAATATTTATTCAAAGTTCAAAACTTATACCTCTAAGCGGTGTTTGCCTAAAGTGAGGTTTCAATTTAACTAAAATCTAGTCGATTTTTGGTTAATAAATATTCTATTCGATCTGAATAACGTCAAAATAGTTGTTGTATCAATAACGAGTTAACCAAGCTGGCAATTTTGCCTAAGTGCAAGTTAGTACAAAGTTATGAAAAATGGAATAGCAGTTTGCAATAAAGTGGTGTTCTGATTGTGATTTTTCTAAAAGTAAGTGTTTATTGTGCAAAAAGTTATAACCGTAGCCTGTCGGTGGTTAAAATATTGACGAATGTGGTCTCGGTGTCATTTTTATGGTGTTTTGTCTTGGATTTTATTTTTAGCTGTTCGCCTTGAGTATATTGAGGTGAGCTTTTAATGGATTTGGCCAGTATTTAGGCCCTTTTTAAGACCGAAATCGCTTGGCGAGTTATCTATCTAGGCCTGCTTTACTGCTAGTGGCGTCGTTTGGTTTAACATTTTCTTTACTGAGGCAAAGCGGAGCAGCCAAGATTATGCCAGTTGTTTGGTTATTGTCGAATCTTGTAAATGAGATCGCCGGGAAATTAAAACCTGCTCTGTGTGCACGCTATTTTGGCTTGTTACAAATGCAATAAGGATGGGGTTAGGTTAGCTATTATTAAGCTGATTTTCTAATTATGTTGAAAACTTGGATTTTATATTTGCGTTTAAAACGCATCTTTATTCATTTGTGGTGATTATCGGCTATGCTGCTTATTCTCGTTACCTGTGAGCCTTAGCTCAGATACTTATGGCAGCGATTATTCAATTGAATAGATAAACAGAGTGGCGAGACTAGTGTAATAAAAGCCTAATTATTATTAGGCTTTTTAAGGATAAGCTCTATGGTGGGTTACTTAAGTCTTAATGACAGATCCAGTGCGCGTACATGTTTGGTTAACGCGCCGACGGAAATAAAGTCGACACCGGTTTTGGCAAAGTCAGCGATAGTGTCGATAGTGACGTCGCCTGAGACTTCTAATTTTACGCCTAGGCCTCTGGCTTTGTAGCTGTTGTTTAGCTCTACCGCTTCAAGCATTCGGGTGATATCGAAGTTATCTAGCATAACGATGTCGGATTGTGCGTCGAGAGCCTGTTTTAGCTCATCAATACTTTCGACTTCTACTTCGACAGGTTTATCGGCGCGTAAGGCTCTGGCCGCTGCAATTGCCTTGGCTATGCTGCCACAGGCCATGATGTGATTCTCTTTAATCAGAAATGCATCGAATAAACCGATGCGATGATTTTGGCCGCCACCACAGCTAACGGCATATTTTTGTGCTGTGCGCAGGCCGGGAATCGTTTTACGAGTATCTAATAGGCGGGTATGGGTGCCTGCAAGCTTATCAACATAATGCTTAGTGAGGGTGGCCACACCAGATAATGTTTGGATAAAGTTCATTGCCGTACGTTCACCCGTTAGGATGGCTCTGGCTGGACCTTCAAGCTCACATAAAAGTTGATTAGGCAGGACTAAGTCGCCGTCATCGACATGCCAATGCAGTGCAACTTCGCTGCCTAATTGATTAAAAACTTGCTCAGCCCACGCCTTGCCACAGAATACGCCTTCTTCTCGAGTGATTAGGTTTGCCTGCGCAATTTTGTCGGCTGGAATAAGCAGTGCAGTGATGTCTGCATCGGATCTCTGTGTTGAAGTTAGATTTGAGTTGGCATCTTGGTGGCCTAAATCTTCATCCAAAGCGGCTTTGACTGAAAGTCGAATATCATTTTCAAGCATGGTGGCTGTCCTTACTGACTTATAACTGACTTATAACGGGCATCTAACTGCGGTTATAACTGTTGTATATGGGGCACGCTTTAATAGTGGCTTTAATCTTAACATAAAGTTTTACCAAGAGAGTTAGCATTATTGCGGCTTATACTCTGGAATTGTTGGTTTTTTTAGGGTGATAAATCTCAAAAGCACGACTATATTCATAGGGTTAAAACTGCTAAAGTGAATTTAATATTTTTGCTTTAGGAACTCTGCTTTGTCACTGAATTTACTTGATGGCTGGGTGACTCAGGCGCGATTTTGCCTTTCACCGCATGCTAATATAAGACCCGATAATGAAGTCAGCTTGCTGGTGATCCATAATATCAGCCTGCCTGCGGGGTGTTTTGGTGAGCCCTATATCGACCAGTTATTTCAGGGGACGCTTGATATTGATGCCGATGCGAGTTTTAAAGATCTGCAAGGCTTAGCTGTTTCTGCCCACTTTTTAATTCGGCGTGATGGCGAGCTAGTGCAGTATGTTTGTTGTGATGATAGGGCCTGGCATGCGGGTGTGTCTGAGTTTGCAGGTCGTAGCAATTGTAATGATTTTGCAATTGGAGTTGAACTCGAAGGGACTGATACATCGGCTTATTCTGAGCAACAGTACCAAAAGTTAATTGAGCTGACTCAAAGTTTGATGCTCAATTACCCTGACATTACGCCTACGCGTATTACAGGGCACAGTGATATTGCGCCGGGGCGGAAAACCGACCCTGGTGCAAGTTTTGATTGGCAGCGTTATAAAGCAGCACTGTAACAAGGGCTGTAACTAGGGCTGCAATTAGGGCTGATGAGTGACCAAACTGAAACGAGGTCACTTGTTAGCGGGTTAACATTTAAGGTAAATGCTATGGCTTTATTTGCGTTATTAGTTGCAATTTTAGTGGAACGGTTACGATTACTGCCTGATTCCTGGCAGTTCGATGCCTTGTTGTCGAAATATCATAAATCCTTGGTTAATGAGCAACAGCAGCAATCGCTACTAATGATGACTGTCGCGATTTTGCTACCGGCAATAATCGTGTATCTGTTGTCATGGCTCGCATCGGGTATGTTATGGGGGGCTGTGAGTGTTGCCTTATGGGTAGCGATAGCGGTGTTGTGTTTTAGTCATAATGCCCAAAGGCAGGCATTTAAACGCTATATTCAAGCCGCTTGCCGAGCAGACTCTCAAGCCTGTTTCAATTACGCGAACGAGCTGGACCCGAGCCAAAGCCTAGAGTCAGTGAATGAAAAAGAACTGGGTGAGAAGGTTGGCCAAAGTGTGACGTGGATTAACTACCGTTATTATGGAGCAATAGCACTTTATCTCATTATATTAGGGCCTGTCGGTACTGTACTTTATTGCACTGTACGTTTTTATAGTGAACAGAGTCGTCAATATGAAACTCCGCTACCGTTAGTCGATAACCTCTTGTTTGTACTTGATTGGATCCCTAGTCGGGTGTTCTCATTTGGATACGTATTAAGTGGTCATTTTAGGCACGCTATTTCGTCTTGGGTGTCACACGCATTAAGCCCTAAAGCTTCAGCACGTGACATCATTACTCACGTTGCAGTTGCTGCTGAGACGTTGCCTGAGTCATCATCGGCCCCCATTTGTTTACAATCAACTATTGCATTATTGCAACTAAGTAAGCGCAATTTTATTTTGCTTATTACGGTACTTTCACTAATGACGATATTCGGTGTGGTTAATTAATGAGCGGGTGATTGTGTTTTTAATGAAAAATTAGCAGAAGTTAAATTTAGTTTTACCGAATTACCTAAACCGACGATTGCGCGATTTATCAACTTTTAACTGATCGCGCATTCTCTTTTAATCCTTATCCATTTACCAAAAATCTCTCCATGTTTAATTGCTTATAATAATTATTATCAATGCGCTAATAATCAAATTTGGCACATTGGTCTGACCCCATAGTGAAAAAAATCAGCTATGCTCACACATCGAGCATAGATTTGATAAAGATCACTAACTGGACTTCCAAAGTGTGATTTGATAAAGTGCGCTCAGTCAATTAAATTGGTAAGACCAATTTACAATAGGAGCTGAGGCCCAGTATGGCTTATAGCAAAATAAACCAGCCAAAAATTTCTGACGTCATTATGGGACAGTTGGAGCAGATGATCTTGGAAGGCAGTATTCAACCAGGACAAAAGCTTCCACCAGAGCGTGAACTCGCATTGCAGTTTGAAGTCTCTCGACCTTCTTTACGTGAAGCGATTCAAAAGTTAGAAGCAAAAGGCTTGTTGATGCGTCGCCAAGGCGGCGGAACCTATGTAAAAGAGCAGCTTTGGCAAAGTCTTGCCGATCCAATCGTTGAACTTATGCACTCAGATTCAGAAAGTCAGTATGACTTGCTGGAGTTTCGTCATGCCACAGAAGGCATGATGGCGTATTTTGCAGCGCTTCGTGGTAACGATGCCGATATGCAAAATATCAAGCGCACTATTTTAGAAGTAGAAGCCGCGAAAGAGATTGAAGAGCAAGCTAATGCCATTGTGCGTTTTTACCGCGCAGTCGCCGAAGCATCACATAATGTGGCTATGCTGCATCTTGTATTAAGTTTATCCCCTGTGCTGCATAAAAACGTGGCGCAAAACCTAGAGCTTTTAAGCCGACGCGAAGAAGCCTCTACCACGGCCAATGATCACCGCCGAGCACTGCTCGCAGCCATCATTCGCCGCGACCCAGAAGCTGCACGCGAAGCCTCCAATGAACACTTAAGTTACATTGAAGAAGTGATGCTGGCAGTACGGGAAGAAGACAGTCGACTGCAGCGTAGCCTGCGTCGCTTAAAGAGTGGTGTTTAAGCTAGCTCTGTTTTGAGCAATAGCTTGTTACCGAACTAATTTTTTATTATTTAAATACACTGAGCACTGCAGTAGTGACTTAGGTATTACGTATAGGAAAGGACTGCAAAATGTCTGAACATATGCTAAACGACGTAGATCCACTAGAAACTAACGAGTGGTTGTCAGCTCTTGAATCTGTTGTACGTGAAGAAGGTGTTGAGCGCGCTCAATATCTACTAGAACAAGTACTTGAGAAGGCTCGTCTAGACGGTGTCGATATGGCGACAGGTATTACTACCAACTATATCAACACTATTCCTACGAGCCAAGAGCCTGCATATCCTGGTAATACGACGCTTGAGCGCCGTATTCGTTCGATTATTCGTTGGAACGCGATCATGATCGTGCTGCGTGCGTCTAAAAAAGATTTAGACCTCGGCGGCCACATGGCGTCTTACCAATCGGCTGCTTCATTTTATGAAATGTGTTTTAACCATTTCTTCCGTGCTCCGAACGACGTTGACGGTGGTGATTTAGTTTATTACCAAGGTCATATCTCTCCAGGCATCTACTCTCGTGCATTTGTGGAAGGCCGTTTGACTGAAGATCAGTTAGACAACTTCCGTCAAGAAGTTGATGGTAAGGGCATTCCTTCATACCCACATCCAAAGCTAATGCCTGAGTTTTGGCAATTCCCGACAGTATCTATGGGCCTAGGTCCAATGTCGGCAATTTACCAAGCACGTTTCCTTAAGTACCTTGATGGCCGTGGTCTAAAAGATACTTCTGCACAGCGTGTGTATGCCTTCCTAGGTGATGGTGAGATGGATGAGCCAGAATCTCGTGGTGCTATCTCTTTCGCGTCACGTGAAAAGTTAGATAACCTATGCTTCCTGATTAACTGTAACCTGCAGCGCCTTGATGGTCCTGTTATGGGTAACGGTAAGATCATTCAAGAGCTTGAAGGTCTGTTTAGAGGCGCAGGTTGGAATGTGGTTAAAGTGATCTGGGGTAATAACTGGGATTCACTATTAGCAAAAGACACGACGGGTAAGTTACTGCAGTTGATGAATGAAACAATTGACGGTGATTACCAGACATTCAAATCTAAAGATGGTGCTTATGTACGTGAGCATTTCTTCGGTAAGTACCCAGAAACTGCGGCGCTTGTGTCTGATATGACAGATGCCGAGATCTTCGCACTTAAGCGTGGTGGTCATGAGTCATCTAAGTTGTTTGCTGCATTTACGAATGCGCAAGGAACTAAAGGCAAGCCAACGGTAATCCTAGCTAAAACAGTTAAAGGTTACGGCATGGGTGAAGCGGCTGAAGGTAAGAACATTGCTCACGGCGTGAAGAAGATGGACATGACCCATGTACTTCAGTTACGTAACCGTTTAGGCCTTGAAGACTTGCTAAGCGATGAAAAAGTATCTGAACTACCTTACGTCAAGTTAGAAGAAGGTTCTGAAGAGTATAAGTACTTACATGCTCGTCGTGATGCTCTGCACGGTTATACACCGCAGCGTCTACCTAATTTTACTAAGCCGCTAGATCTACCTGAAGTGGAAGAGTTTGCTCCTTTGCTTGTTGAGCAAAAGCGCGAAATCTCAACCACTATGGCGTTTGTTCGTACCCTAAACATTTTGCTAAAGAATAAAGGCATTGGTAAGAACATCGTTCCTATTATTGCTGACGAAGCACGTACTTTCGGTATGGAAGGTCTGTTCCGTCAAATCGGTATTTACAACCCGCATGGACAGGAATATACCCCTGAAGATCGCAGTGTTGTGTCTTACTATAAAGAAGCGACTTCTGGTCAAGTATTGCAAGAAGGTATCAACGAGCTAGGTGCGATGTCGTCATGGGTTGCTGCTGCAACATCATACAGCACTAACGATCTACCTATGATCCCGTTCTACATTTACTATTCAATGTTTGGTTTCCAACGTGTTGGCGACATGGCATGGATGGCGGGTGATCAGCAAGCACGTGGCTTCCTATTAGGCGCTACAGCGGGTCGTACAACATTAAACGGTGAAGGTCTGCAGCACGAAGATGGTCACAGCCATGTTCAAGCGAACACGATTCCAAACTGTATCTCTTATGATCCTACTTTCGCTTACGAGCTAGCCGTCATCATGCAAGACGGTATCCGTCGTATGTATGGCGATCAAGAGAACGTGTTCTACTACTTGACGCTAATGAACGAAAACTACGCAATGCCAGCAATGCCTGAAGGCAGCGAAGAAGGTATCCGTAAGGGTATTTACAAGCTTGAGTCGTACAAAGGTAGCAACAAGGTTCAGCTAATGAGCTCGGGTACTATCATGAATGAAGTGCGTAAAGCGGCTCAAATTCTAAGTGATGAGTACGATGTTGCTTCTGATGTTTACTCTGTGACTTCATTTAACGAGTTAACGCGTGAAGGCCAAGATGTTGAGCGTTTCAATATGCTGCACCCTGAAGCTGAGCAAAAGACCGCGTACATTACTCAAGTTATGGGCACTGAGCCAGCAATTGCGGCAACCGATTACATGAAGAACTATGCAGAACAAGTTCGTGCATTTATGCCTTCTGAATCATTCAAAGTATTAGGTACAGATGGTTTCGGTCGTTCAGACAGCCGTGAAAACCTACGTCGTCACTTTGAAGTAAATGCTGGCTACGTTGTTGTAGCAGCACTGAATGAACTCGCTAAACGTGGCGATATTGAAAAGTCAGTGGTTGCACAAGCCATTGCTAAATTCAACATCGACGCTGACAAGACAAACCCGCTATACGCGTAAGAGGCAATACAAAATGACAATCGAAATTAATGTACCTGACATTGGTGCCGATGAAGTTGAAGTGACTGAAATCTTGGTTAGCGTAGGCGACAAGGTTGAAGAAGAGCAATCACTTATCTCTGTTGAAGGCGATAAAGCGGCAATGGAAGTTCCAGCTTCTGCTGCGGGTATTGTTAAAGAAATTAGAGTTGTAGTGGGTGACAAGGTGTCTACCGATTCATTGATTATGATCTTTGAATCTGAAGGCGCAGCGCCTGCTCCTGTAGCTGTAGTCGAGTCTGCAGCTGTTGCGGCTCCTGCTGCACCAGCCACGGCTGAGCTAAAAGAAGTTCAAGTGCCTGATATTGGCGATGACGAAGTTGAAGTAACTGAAATTTTGGTTAATGTTGGCGACAGCATTACAGAAGAGCAGTCACTCCTTAGCGTTGAAGGCGATAAAGCCTCAATGGAAGTACCCGCACCATTTGCTGGTGTACTAAAAGAAATCAAAGTGAATGTAGGCGACAAAGTCTCTACTGGTAGCTTAGTGATGGTTTTTGAAGTGGCAGGTTCTGCAGTGGCTCAAGCGCCAGTGCAAGCAGCTGCTCCTGTTGCTGCGGTAGCATCAGCACCATCAGTACAAGATATTAATGTACCTGATATAGGCGGTGATGAAGTCGAAGTGACTGAAATCATGGTTAAAGTGGGTGACCTTGTTACTGAAGAACAATCACTTATCAGCGTTGAAGGCGACAAAGCGGCGATGGAAGTGCCTGCACCGTTTGCGGGTAAAGTGTTAGCGATTAAAATCGCTCAAGGTGACAAAGTGTCTACTGGTACTTTGATCATGACGTTTGAAGTGGCTGGCAGTGCTCCTGCGGCAGCTGTTGCTCCAGTACAAGCTGCTGCGGCGCTTGCTCCTGTCGCGGCACCAGCACCGACATCGACTCAAGCACCTGCATCTGCAGCGAAAGAAGATTTCGTTGAAAACAGTGCTTATGCTCATGCTTCACCCGTTATCCGCCGTATGGCGCGTGAACTAGGGGTTAACCTAGCAAACGTTAAGGGTACAGGTCGTAAGAACCGCGTAGTGAAAGAAGACGTTCAAAACTACATTAAAGCGGTGATTAAACAAGTACAGTCAGGCAGTGTTAAAACTGCAGCTGCTGGTGGCGAGTTAAATCTACTTGCATGGCCAAAAGTTGATTTCAGTAAGTTTGGTGAAACCGAAGTTAAGCCTCTATCACGCATTCAGAAGATTTCAGGTGCTAATCTACACCGTAACTGGGTGAAAATCCCGCACGTTACTCAGTGGGATGATGCAGATATCACTGAACTAGAAGCTTTCCGTAAGACGCAAAATGCTGCCGAAGCGAAGAAAGAGTCAGGCATGAAGATTACGCCTCTTGTATTCATCATGAAGGCTGTTGCTAAGGCGCTAGAAGCCTACCCAACCTTTAACTCTTCACTTTCAGAAGACGGCGAAAGCTTGATTTTGAAGAAGTACGTTAACGTGGGTATTGCAGTAGATACGCCAAATGGTTTAGTTGTTCCTGTATTTAAAGATGTGAACAAGAAAGGCATTCATGAGCTTTCTGATGAGCTAAAAGAAGTGTCTAAGAAAGCCCGTGGCGGTAAGTTAACAGCTGCAGATATGCAAGGTGGTTGTTTCACTATCTCAAGCCTTGGCGGCATTGGCGGTACGGCATTTACGCCAATCGTTAATGCACCAGAGGTCGCTATTCTTGGTGTGTCTAAGTCAGACATGAAGCCAGTATGGAATGGTAAAGAGTTTGAGCCACGCTTAATGTTGCCATTGTCACTGTCTTACGATCACCGCGTGATTGATGGCGCCGATGGTGCGCGCTTCATCACGTACTTGAATAACTGTCTGTCAGACATTCGTACCTTAGTGCTTTAATCCAAATAGGCTGCTTGATTCAAGCAGCCTATTTTCTAGGTCGCTTATCTAAATCGCTTAGCTAATTTGCTGAATTGGCACTATTAGTAAACATCAGCAAGATTAAGTGTTTCTAGGATTGTGATCAGCATCAAACAAAGGTTAAAATGCGGCCACCTTACAAGATTTGGCCACAGTTTTCGTTGAGTCGGTACTTATCGTTAAGTCAGTATCACCAACGACATAAAAAGAATAGAGGAAAACATGAGTAACGAAATCAAAACTCAGGTAGTTGTACTAGGCGCTGGCCCTGCTGGCTATTCTGCTGCATTCCGTGCTGCAGATTTAGGTCTAGAAACTGTTATTGTTGAGCGTTTCAGCACATTAGGCGGCGTATGTTTAAACGTCGGTTGTATCCCTTCTAAAGCTTTACTGCATGTTTCTAAAGTCATTGAAGAAGCAAAAGCGGTTTCTAGCCACGGTGTTGTTTTTGGTGAGCCACAGATTGATCTTGATAAGCTACGTGAATACAAGCAATCGGTAATTGGTCAGTTAACTAACGGTTTAGGCGGCATGTCTAAGATGCGTAAAGTTAACGTAGTTAACGGTCTTGGTAAGTTCACTGGCCCTAACACGCTAGAAGTACAAGGTGAAGATGGCGTTAAAGTTGTTCACTTTGAGCAAGCAATTATTGCTGCAGGTTCTCGCCCAATTAAATTGCCATTTATTCCGCATGAAGACCCACGCGTATGGGATTCAACTGATGCACTAGAGCTTAAAGAAGTTCCAGGCAAGCTACTGGTTATGGGTGGCGGTATCATAGGTCTAGAAATGGGTACCGTGTATTCATCACTCGGTAGCGAGATTGACGTAGTAGAGATGTTTGACCAAGTTATTCCTGCTGCAGACAAAGACGTTGTTCGCGTATACACCAAGAAGATCAAGAAGAAGTTCAACTTGATGCTTGAAACTAAAGTGACTGCGGTTGAAGCGAAAGAAGACGGTATTTACGTCACAATGGAAGGCAAGAAAGCACCTGCTGAGCCAGTTCGTTATGACGCAGTATTGGTTGCAATCGGCCGTGTTCCAAATGGTAAAGGCTTAGACGCTGAAAAAGCGGGTGTAAATGTTGATGAGCGTGGCTTTATCAATGTTGATAAGCAGATGCGTACTAACGTAGCAAACATCTATGCTATCGGTGACATCGTTGGTCAGCCAATGCTTGCGCACAAAGGTGTGCATGAAGGCCATGTGGCTGCAGAAGTGATTTCTGGTCTTAAGCACTTCTTCGATCCGAAAGTTATTCCATCAATTGCCTACACAGACCCAGAAGTTGCTTGGGTTGGTCTAACTGAGAAAGAAGCGAAAGAGCAAGGTGTTGCTTACGAAACTGCGACTTTCCCTTGGGCTGCAAGTGGCCGTGCAATCGCATCAGATTGTGCCGACGGCATGACTAAGCTAATTTTCGACAAAGAGACTCACCGCGTAATTGGTGGTGCTATTGTTGGTGTTAATGGCGGCGAGTTACTCGGTGAAATTGGCCTAGCAATCGAAATGGGTTGTGACGCTGAAGACTTAGCACTAACAATCCACGCTCACCCAACACTGCATGAGTCTGTTGGCCTAGCGGCTGAGATTTATGAAGGTTCAATTACTGATTTGCCAAACCCAAAGGCAAAGAAGAAAAAGTAAACTATTTAGATAAGTAGTTTCGGACCCAAAAAAGCGCTCTTATGAGCGCTTTTTTATTTTCAGTTTTTAATCATTTACTTATATTGATTGGAATAACAAGAAGGATTGTTTTACTTTCATCTGCTCGGAAGAGTGCTTTTTAGGCAATCAAAGGGTGAATCTATGTTATCTAAATGCTACATTCAGGTTAATCTGAAAATGCTATAAAGCAGATGAGAATAATAATCAAAAGAATCTGGCTTAGTTTACTGTTATTAACCATTACGATCGCAGTCCCTGCTATGGCTGGCGGTGTCGTGAAGCGGGTATTTGATGCGAACGATGGACTCGTTAACGCAACAGTATGGGATATCAACTTCGATGAACATGGCTTTACTTGGCTGGCAACCGAGGAGGGCTTATATCGCGTTAGTAGTAATAACGTCCGCCGTATCGATAAGGTCGGTGTAAATTCAAAGCTCAGTGATAGTATTCTCTATCTGGTTGTGCCTCTTAGTCAGCGTCATATCCTTGTTAGCGGTGCTTATAAAATCTATCTTTATGATATGTATGCCAATGAGTTTATTGAGTTTGGCAGCCCTCAATTATTCCCTGAGTACCGTGGTGGTGGAATAGTCTCTCAAGTTCAAGAGGATGGTGGCGATCGGATTTTTTTAACTTATGATGGCGAACTGCTTAGATTTAATTATCAAAGTATGTCTCTTTCGCGGATCAATTTTCTCCCGAGTAATCCGGATCACCCATGGCGGATTATGTTATCTCTGTCTGAAAACCATCTGCTAGTAGGTAAAGAAAATTATCTAGAAATTCGCGATCTCAATGGCGTTAGGTTGAAAGTGCTACCATGGCATAACGTTTGGGGAGATATCAAGAATGTCTATAAACACTCCAGCGGACGAGCGTGGATAACCTCAAGTAAAGGCTTGTTTGAAATAGACCTAAAGACCTTTTCTATTAAAAAAGTCGAGCAACTCGAACATTATATCACCAATATTACCGAAGATAAGCAGGGCTATTTATGGCTCTCAACCCGAGGCGGTTTACTGCGATGGCTGCCAGATGCAGAAACAGGCACGCTTTATGGTAACGAATTAAAGCTCAAATCCAACATAGATTACACTTACGATATTGCGGTAGATGATACCGGGCTTATTTGGATCGGGGGCTCTGGTGATGGGGTGGCTATTTTAATGGTCGAGCCTGATTTTTTAAAAGAAAAATACACTAAAGGCCCACCTTTCTACATAAAAGATGAGGTGATCTGGACTATTTTCGCTGAAAATAATCATGTGTGGTTAGGTACTGATGCGGGGTTGATACTGGTTGATAAGCTGGCGCAAGAATCCTATTTAATCAACCCTCATGGTATTGCACTCAACGACAGCATTTATAAAATTGATTCGTTAAATAAAGACTTTTTATTGCTATCGACCACCAATGGCTTATCAGTGGTCAACAAGAACACATTTCATACTCAAAGTTTTGCGAGTTGGTCTGGCGGACAAAGTTCGCTTGAATATAAAGTTGTTTTTAACACTTACTTTGATCCGTTAATCGAAGGCCGTATTTGGTTTGCAACCAGTAGTGGCCTTTATTATTGGGAGCAAGGTTTTGCTGCGCCAAAGTTGGTACGTATTGGCAGTGCTCTTAATAGTAATATTACGGTGGAAATTGTGGCGGTTACTCGAGATAGTAGCAACCGTTTATGGCTCGGGGGCAACCGTATATTTGGCTATTTAGACTCTAAGCTTACCTTCCATCCTATGATGGAGCCCTTATCAAGCCAAGATGTTGAATCTAGCGTTCGTTTTATTAAAGAGGTTGCTGTAAATGAGCTGTGGTTAGGATTGGAGTCTCATGGCTTATTATCTTTTAATACGCATAGTGGTGAGATAGAAAACTTAACCGAAAAATGGGATGTGACTTGTCATGGGATCTATTTCCTAGAGGAGTACAGCCATTATCGTTTAATTGGTTGCCCTCGATCTATGATCCGCCAAAATGTGATTGATGGCGAGATAATATCGGTTTCACCTTTGGATGGGCTGATAAGTGATGAGTTGAACGAAGCGGCATATTTTGCATCTACAGAAGGGGTTTATCTCGGAACGCCTGATGGTGGTATGTTGCTCGATGTCGATTTACTACAAAATAGAGTCGTTAACGAATCGATATTGTTAGAGTCGATAGAGGTCTATTATGAAGATCACACCGAACTAAATCTCCTGCCTGCTAACGGTTACTCTATTTTGCCCGGAGCACAGCTAGTCGGCTTTCAGTTAGCTCGTAACAATTATCTTGACGCGACACCTATGCCACTTAAGTATCGTTTACGACGAGGTGGCTTAGATGACCAAGCGAGTTATATTTTTCTCGATGGTAAATCTCAGCTTAATATCTCTGGATTAGAATCAGGCTCCTACGTGCTTGATATTATCAGCCTAAATAACGATATTTGGTCTAAAACGCCGGTTTCATTTAGCTTTTACGTTGAACAATATTGGTGGCAGAGCTCTTGGTTCAAGGGACTACTTTTACTTGGCCTATTGCTGCTTGGTTTAGGGGTTATTTATATTCGTCAGCGGCAAGTTAAAGCGTTTAAAGTCATTAATACTGCACTTACCGACAGTGAAAATCGCTTAAAGCAAGCGCTTAAGGGTAGCCATTCCGAGCTATGGGAGTGGCAACTCAGTAGCAATCTATTTTGTTTAGAGAATATAGGGAGACGGTTGAGCGGAGCCGAGTCGCAAATTTATCTTAAGTTAGAGCAGTTCCCTATTCACAGTGAAGACGCTAATGAAGTGATGGCTGCGTGGCAAGACATGCTAGAGGAACGTACCGATAGATTCGAGGTCGAGTATCGTTATCGTAGAGCAGATTCTTGCTGGGGTTGGGTTAGAGTTATGGGGCGCCCCGTTGAGCGTAATAAGCTCTCTGGGGGGATAGAACGTGTCGCCGGTATATACAGTGATATTACTGAGCAGAGAAAACTAAAAGATGATGTTTATCTACTGGCTCAAGCGTTTGAAAATACCTCTGAGGCAGTGCTTATTTTTGACAGCAAAGAGAAGGTTCAAGTTTCCAATAAAGCTGCTGAAAATATGATGACACTTGATTCTAATAGCTTAATTGGACTGTCGTTTTCGCAAGTGTTGCAAGCTGATGGAGTTAAGTCGACGATTACTCTGCTGCTGGAGCAGGGGCTTAGTTGGGCTGGTGAATGCCAGGTTAATGCGCCAGATTGCCAAAGCTGCGCCGTTTGGCTTAATGTTTCAGCTATTTTGAATGCTAATGGCGATGCGACACATTATGTAGTGGTATTTTCCGATATTACCGAGCGAAAGCGCACGGAGGCTGACTTACGCAGGCTGGCTAATTATGATGTGTTGACGGGATTATCTAATCGCTCCTTGTTTTCAAGCAAGCTTTCACAATCTATATATCAGGCTGAAAAAGACGGCAGCAATTTAGCTCTGCTGTTTTTGGATCTGGATAGATTCAAACACGTTAATGACTCCTACGGGCATAGCATGGGAGATGCTTTACTGGTTGAAGCGTCTAACCGCTTACAGGCGTTAATTGCAGATGAGCATGTGTTGTGTCGCTTTGGTGGCGATGAATTTGTTGTCTTGCTGCGTGACAGCCCTAATGTCGATATGATCAACCATCTTTGCGAGAGGCTACTGGCAAGTATCGAGTTGCCTTTTGAGCTTTATGGCCGAGAGTTTTATATCTCAACTAGTATCGGTGTCAGTTTGTGGCCTGAAGACGCTAAGCAACCAGAAACGTTGATTAAGAATGCTGATTTGGCTATGTATCATGCAAAAGAAGAGGGCAAGGGTAACTTCAAATATTACTCTGAGGAGCGAAATGCTGAAGCGCTTTATCACCTTCGCCTCGAAGCCGATCTGCGTAAAGCCATTGAACGTAATGAGCTAGAGCTGCACTTTCAGCCTCAGACGGATATCTTACAGAATGACAAATTAGTGGGTGTTGAAGCGTTGCTGCGTTGGCATCACCCAAAAGATGGCTTTATTCGTACCGATATTTTTATCAAAGTGGCAGAAGCCTGCGGCCTTATTGTTGATATCGATCGCTGGGTAATGCGCGAAGCCTGTATTCAGGGGGCTCGCTGGGCTGAACTGTTAGTTGAGCCGATTAATGTCTCTGTGAATGTGTCAGCACTACACTTTCGTCAGCCAGATTTCATTAAAGGAGTTCAGCAGATCTTAGCTGAAACGCATATGCCAGCGGCGCTCCTATCATTAGAGATCACTGAAGGCGTATTGATGAAAGAGCTTAACGTGGCCAAACAGCATCTTAAAGAGCTTAAGGTATTAGGGATTGATGTGGCGATTGATGACTTTGGTACCGGTTACTCATCACTGGCTTACCTGCGCCACTTTGAGGTTAACACGCTTAAAATTGATCGTTCTTTCCTCATTGATATTGCCACCAATAAGGCGGATCAGGCGATAGCCAGTAGTATTATTGAACTCGCCAGAAACCTTAAGCTAGATGTGGTTGCAGAAGGCGTTGAAACTCATGAGCAGTTAGAACAGGTCTTTAGTCGCGGTTGTTATGTTATTCAAGGGTATTATTTTGCTAAGCCTATGCCACTTGCTGAGATTGAGGAGTATATGGGATTAGAACAAGCCGTAAGCCTAGAGGGTTAGGCTGAATAATAGCCGTGATTGTGCGCTATATCTTGCGTATGACCGATAAATAAAATACGTTAAGACGTCAATAGAAGAGTCGAATAAGTCATTATGATACATAGAATAATCATTCTTTGTTTAGCTATCGTTAGCCCTCAGTGTGCTTTTGCAGAAGAGCGCCCAAAAATAGGTTTAGTCTTGAGTGGTGGTGGTGCTAAGGGCGCTGCACATATCGGGGTGCTTAAAGTACTCGAAGAAAAGCAGATCCCGATCGACTACATAGCGGGTACCAGTATTGGTGCTTATGTGGGGGGCATGTATGCACTAGGTTATAGTGCTGCTGAAATCGAAGCTATCATGATGAACACAAGGTGGGACGGTGGTTATTCAGATACCATTCCCCGTGAGGCATTAAGCTATCGCGATAAAGAGACTCGGGACCAGTTCAATATTCCAATAAATGTGGGTTATAGTGATGAACAGGTGAAGATCCCCGCAGGCCTGCTGCGTGGCCAGTCTATGTCGCTATTACTGCGTAGCTCGACCAATCTGGTGCATCAGTTTGGTGACTTTGATGATTTAGCCATTCCTTACCGAGCGGTAGCGACTAACCTCGCCACTAGCGAACCGGTTGTTTTAAGCTCGGGTAGTGTCGTTGCGGCAATGCAGGCATCAGCTTCTGTGCCAGGAGCACTGCAACCAGCGGTTATTGATGGGGACTTATTAGTCGATGGGGGTATTGCTAACAATATGCCTGTCGATGTCGTTAAAGCGATGGGAGCCGATATTGTTATTGCGGTTGATATTGGCTCGCCATTAATGAAGCAAACAGAACTTGATAGCACCATTGCAGTACTAAATCAGCTTTCCACTATTTTGACTAATGCCAGTTCTGACAGACAAAAAGCACTGTTAACCGATCATGATATTTTGATCCGTCCTAACATTGGTGTACTCAGCACCACTGATTTCAGCGCAATGCCTATTGCGCTACCTTTAGGCGAGATCGCTGCTCGAGAACAAACCGACAAGCTTGAGCAGTACAGCGTAGATAAGCATGATTACCAACACTATATCACGAGTAAAAAAACCAAGAGCCAACAATGGTTAGATGATATTGATAGGCCATTGATTAAAGTGATTTACGACAATGATTCTAAGGTTAGTGAGAAGCTACTGGCTGATAACTTAGGGTTAGATGTAGGCGATCGTGTCACAGTAGAGGCATTAGAGGCTGGTTTAGATAACATTTATGCGCTTGATAAGTTTGAGCGTGTGGATGCTGAATTTACCGATACTGCAGAGGGCCGGGTATTAACGGTTAGCACTAAGGCAAAGTCTTGGGGGCCGAATTACTTTCAACTTGGATTCAGTTGGGAGGATGATTTTAGCCTAGATTCTGTTATCTCGCTTGATATGGCTTACACCATGACAGAGCTAACTGAAAATGGTGGCGAGTGGCGTAATGAGTTGTCTCTAGGTTTTGACAAGTTAATCGCATCTGAATTTTACCAACCCCTGGAAAAGGATCAGAGTTTCTTTAGTCGTGCTAGGGTCGAGTATGAGCTGAAAGATTGGGGTTTCTTTGAAAATAATAAACGTATTTTTGAACTTAGGCAGACTGCGTACCGAGCGGAGTTAGGCATTGGTATTAACTACACCCAAAACGGTATAGTTGAAATTGGTGCGCTCGGTGAAATGGGTGATCTAGAAAATGATGTTTGGGGCTTGGGTAAGGTCGATTATGACGGTTATGGCGGTTACTTCAAGTTCGCTTATGATGACTTAAATAGTATTAACTTTCCGACATCAGGCAATCGTTTTACGTTCAATGTCTACATGAGAAAAGAGAGCTACGATCTTGATGACGTTGGCGATTCTTCAGATTTTTCCATTCAGTATGAAGCTGATTGGCGTGGCGCAGTCAGTGTTGGTAATCATGCTTTTGTGGGGATAGCCTCTTTGGCTACAGTCGATAAAGATGGTGCCTTTACGGTTAACGTATCTGAACTGGGCGGCTTTTTAAATTTATCTGGCTACCACAAGAATGCGCTTTATGGTTCACATAAGGTATTTGGCGCGTTTGTTTATCAGTATGACTTAGGCCGAGATGTGCTTGGGATGACAGAGTATCCACTTTATTTAGGTACGAGCCTCGAGGCGGGTAACGTATGGAACCAGAAAGACAGTGTGTCTCTCGATGATTTGATTTACGCCGGCAGTTTATATTTAGGTATTGATACTAGTGTCGGTCCTGCAGCATTCGGTTTCGGAGCATCAGATAATGGCGAGAAAACCGTGTTCTTATTTATTGGTAAGAACTGGTAATAGGCTGCCTTGTAATGCAATGGCCTTTTAAGCCATAAAGGTACATGTGATTCAGTGCTGTGTTAGAGCCCATCGAAAGATGGGCTTTTTGTTTTCAGTCCTAAACCTGTTACTTCAGTAGGTGGATTGCTATTACAGCCTAAATAGGTGAACGCTTTATGCCGACAGGTCTACAGCTTGAGCTTTATATATGGCAGGTAATGTGTCGCTTATACCCAAACGACTTGAACATGCTCATTTCAGAGGCCTTGCGCAAAGCCTTCTTCGATGGGGTTTAATGCACTTTCTGCTGCGTTATTGATCTTGCTAAGGGAACAAGCATTAACTGCAATCAACGCCTTGCTTAAAGCGCATTAAATTCCCACTGAACCCTGCATCTTCAGGTGGCTTGGGTATAGCGGTACGTCGCCAAAAAATGGGGCAAGGCTTCTAGGCTAACGAGTTGCTGGTGGGCAATTGCCCACTTGCTTAGCGCTGCGTGCTTAGCTTCAGGTATCACTATGGTCTGCATATTGGCCGCTCGTGCGGAGACTAAGCCATTGAATGAATCTTCAATGGCTAAGCAATGTATAGGATTAATATTGAGTGCCTCTGCGCAATTTAAATACACTTCAGGGTGAGGTTTACCATAGGCCAAATACTCTGCAGACTTAATCGCTTCAAAGTAAGGCTCTATGGCTAACTTGTTTAAAACAGCCTGAATAATATCAGTTGAAGATGAGGTCGCTAGACCTATTTTAAGGCCGTATTTTTGGCAAGCTTGTAATGCACTAATTACGCCTTTCATCGGCTTACCATCGGCGTTAATGTGACTTACTACGTGGTGAACAATAGCATTAGCAGTCTCTTGGTTGCGATAATTTGGCCATGGAAAGCGTGCATGCCAAAAAGCGACAACTTGGTCGATTCTTAAGCCTGTTGTTAACGCCATATCTTGCATTGATACGTTTAAACCCAGTTCAGTCATGACCTCAAAAATGGCTATTTGCCAAACGGGTTCGGAGTCGATTAATACGCCGTCCATGTCAAAAATAACGGCTTTTAGCTTGGGGTTGGCCATAAGTATCCAATTATGTTCATTATAACTTTGGTGAATATTAGAGGTTTGAATGCTCAGCTTTGCGAATAATCATACTGTTAGCACCTTAATAATGACAAGGTTTTATGCGTAAAGCTTGCCATGTTAGAACGAGTTTAGTCATTTTAAATGTATGATTTATATAATTTAGATCAAGGTTTCACACTATGGTCTAGTTTTCTTTTTCGACGAATAGATTTACTGTATAGCTCGAGATGTCGATTGAGTGTTGTTTTACTTTTGCCGAAGTGTGATCGGATTCATACTTTTGTGAAGCTGTAGTATAATAACGCTCGAAATAAGGGGTGAGCCTGCCGAGCTGTCAGTTTCAATGTGAAGACGAGCAGTTTCGCTGTTAGAACGCCAAACAAAGAGGAAGGTTGCCGTGCTAGAAGCATATCGTAAACACGTCGCAGAACGTGCTTCAGAGGGCGTAGTCCCTAAGCCATTAGATGCCCAACAAGTGGCACAGTTAGTTGAATTGGTAAAGAATCCACCTGCAGGTGAAGAAGCTGTACTTCTTGAACTGCTTGAAAATCGCATCCCTCCGGGTGTTGATGAAGCCGCTTACGTTAAAGCGGGCTTTTTAGATGCCGTCGCACAAGGCGAAGTATCATCTTCTATTTTATCGTCTGAGCGTGCCGTTGAACTGCTTGGTACGATGCAAGGTGGTTATAATATTGACCCACTGATTGCACAGCTAGATAACGAAGCGCAAGCACCATTAGCCGTTGAAGCGCTGTCGCACACGCTATTGATGTTTGATTCATTCCACGATGTAGTGGAAAAAATGCAAGCGGGTAACGATTACGCTAAGCAAGTTGTTCACGCTTGGGCTGATGCAAAATGGTTCTTATCTCGTCCAAAGCTTGCTGAAAAAATCTCACTGACGGTATTTAAAGTGTCAGGCGAGACCAACACCGATGACTTATCTCCTGCACCAGATGCATGGTCGCGCCCAGATATTCCACTGCACGCATTAGCGATGCTTAAGAATGCGCGTGACGGAATCGTGCCTGATGAAGCGGGCGCTATCGGTCCAATCAAAGAGATTGAATCACTAAAGACTAAAGGTTTCCCGTTAGTTTACGTGGGTGATGTGGTTGGTACGGGTTCTTCACGTAAGTCAGCAACTAACTCAGTGCTTTGGTTCATGGGCGATGATATCCCTAATGTACCAAACAAGCGCGCGGGTGGTTTCTGTTTGGGTGGTAAGATTGCACCGATCTTCTTTAACACTATGGAAGATGCGGGCGCACTGCCTATCGAGCTCGATGTTAGCAAGATGGAAATGGGCGATGTTATCGATATCTACCCATATCAAGGCATCGTTAAGCGTCATGGCACTGATGAAGTCATCTCTGAGTTTTCTCTTAAGACTGACGTGTTGATGGATGAGGTTCGTGCTGGTGGTCGTATTCCACTCATTATTGGCCGTGGTCTAACCGATCGCGCACGCGAAACGCTAAATCTTGAAGCATCGATTGAATTTGTTCGCCCTAAAGATGTGGTTGATACTGGTAAGGGCTTCACCCTTGCACAGAAGATGGTTGGCAAGGCATGCGGTGTTAGCGGTATTCGTCCTGGCCAATACTGTGAACCTAAGATGACATCTGTAGGTTCGCAAGATACAACAGGTCCTATGACCCGTGATGAGCTAAAAGATTTAGCCTGTCTTGGTTTTAGCGCCGATTTGACCATGCAGTCTTTCTGTCACACCGCGGCTTATCCAAAGCCAGTTGATGTGAACACCCACCACACGTTACCTGATTTCATCATGAACCGTGGCGGTGTTGCCTTGCGTCCGGGTGACGGCGTTATTCACTCGTGGTTAAACCGTATGCTGCTACCTGATACTGTTGGTACTGGTGGTGACTCACATACACGTTTCCCTATCGGCATTTCGTTCCCAGCCGGTTCAGGCCTAGTCGCCTTTGCTGCTGCAACGGGCGTAATGCCGCTTGATATGCCGGAATCAATTTTGGTGCGCTTTAAAGGCGAAATGCAACCTGGTATGACGTTACGTGACTTGGTACATGCAATCCCACTTAAAGCGATTGAAATGGGTCTGTTAACGGTTGAGAAAAAAGGCAAGATCAATGCTTTCTCTGGCCGTGTACTAGAAATTGAAGGTCTTGAGCAGCTTAAAGTTGAGCAAGCATTTGAGCTTTCAGATGCATCTGCTGAGCGTAGTGCCGCAGGTTGTACTATCAAGCTAGATAAAGAGCCTATCATTGAGTACCTAAACTCAAACATCGTTATGCTTAAGTGGATGATTAGCGAGGGTTACGGCGATCGTCGTACTATTGAGCGCCGTATTACGGCAATGCAAGAGTGGCTGGATAATCCAGAGCTTATGCAAGCTGATAGCGATGCCGAGTACGCTGAAATTATCGAAATCGATTTGAATGAAATCAAAGAGCCAATTCTTTGTGCACCAAACGATCCAGATGATGCGATTCTACTTTCATCTGTAGTTGATACTAAGATTGACGAAGTATTCGTTGGTTCTTGTATGACTAACATCGGTCACTTCCGTGCAACCGGTAAGATGCTTGATAAGTTTGCTTCAACACTGCCAACGCGTTTGTGGATCGCGCCGCCAACTAAGATGGACCGCGACCAGCTAACAGAAGAGGGCTACTACGCTATCTTCGGCCGTGTTGGTGCACGTATCGAGATCCCAGGTTGTTCACTGTGTATGGGTAACCAAGCACGTGTTGCAGAAGGCGCGACAGTCGTTTCTACTTCTACGCGTAACTTCCCTAACCGTCTAGGTACTGGTGCTAATGTTTATTTAGCTTCTGCCGAGCTTGCGGCTGTTGCTGCATTGCTGGGTCGCTTGCCATCGCCTGATGAGTATCAGTCATACGCTAAAGAGTTAGATGCAACTGCAGCTGACACTTACCGTTACCTGAACTTTGATCAGATTGCATCGTACACAGAAAAAGCCGATGCAGTGATTTTTCAATCAGCGGTATAAACCTGATTGATACACTGAACTTGGTGCTTTGAAATTGATGCTTTGAAGTCGGAAAACTAAAAAGGCCTGCTAAATTAGCAGGCCTTTTTGTTAATTAATTTTTAATCTTTGCTAGAACCTAGAACCTAGAACCTAGAACCTAGAACCTAGAACCTAGAACCTAGAACCTTTAAGAATGCTTAGCGTGCAGCACTTCTAGCAATTTGTCTTCAAGCTCAAAGCGTGTTTCCATTGCATGACCAAGAGATGACAAATCTTTATCTAAATGAAACAGCACTTGCTCATCTTCGGCTTCGGTATATTTGTCATTGAAGTCTAAAGCGGTATCCGTTGTTTCGCTAATCTGCGGCACTAGCTGCTGAGCAACCTCCTGGCTAGAGCTGCCATTTTTCTCACAGGCGGTGACAACTTGGTTGTAGATCTCAAAATGGCCTTCTGACACATAATCCATTAATTGGTCACAAAACTGTTTTACGGACGTAAAGGCGGGTAGTGACTTGTCGGTCTTCTCATATGGCGGGATCCCAGCAATCTGGCAATAGTTAATCAGCAGGTTACGCCGATTATTTAACCATTGATCTATAAGAGTATTTGAACCGCCCCATTTTTGTTCGGCTTTCTCTAGATTTCTAAGCATGATCTTCCCCGTTAAGAATCCTTCTCTGTATCTCTAATGTAGGGGCAAAACGTAGTTTTGATCAACCATTATTGGATGATTTATGAGGATTTGCTAAATGGACAAACCAGAGGGGAATGTAAACGAAGTGCTAAAAAATAAAATGCCCAGCGATAGAAAGCTATCGCTGGGCGAGTAAAGTTTGTAGCGGGCTCGATGCGACGAGCTTCTTGATTGTTCTTGCTAGCGCAGACTTTTTATACCAAAGCTAGCAACTAGGTGCAACTTTTTTCTGTCATATTGGGAATCGTACAGCATAGGTTAAGCTAGGTTGTGAACCTATTTCACGTTTTTGGTTAAAGCTGTGAAGTGTTGCAGAGTAGCCCCAAATACTAAGGTGAAACAGCTCAATAATGTTAACTACTTCAGAGTTGGCAGAATTTGTCGCGTTACTTGTCACATTATTTTACCGTTACAGGTTACTTTATTAACGTAAATGCTAAACTACTGCCCCAAGCGGATATCACTATAAGTTTAGGAATCAAGCCAAATGGCAGAATTAAAGAATGATCGTTATTTACGTGCGTTATTAAAACAGCCTGTCGACAGAACTCCTGTCTGGATGATGCGTCAAGCTGGTCGTTATCTTCCTGAATATAAAGCCACCCGCGCAGAAGCTGGCGACTTCATGTCTCTTTGTAAGAACCAAGACTTAGCTTGCGAAGTAACACTTCAACCACTACGTCGCTATGACTTAGATGCTGCAATCCTGTTCTCTGACATTCTGACTATTCCAGATGCTATGGGCTTAGGCCTGTACTTTGAAACTGGCGAAGGCCCACGTTTCGAACGTCCAACAGACACCATAGATTCAATCAAAAAGCTTTGCATCCCAGATCCAGAAGACGAGCTTGGCTACGTCATGCGTGCTGTAAGCACGATTCGTCGTGAACTTAAAGGTGAAGTGCCACTAATCGGTTTCTCTGGCTCACCTTGGACACTAGCGACTTACATGGTTGAAGGTGGTTCAAGCAAGGCGTTTGAAAAGATTAAGAAGATGGCGTACGAAGAGCCAGCGACTCTACACATGCTGTTAGACAAGCTAGCAGACTCTGTAACATTGTACTTGAACGCTCAGGTTGCAAACGGTGCACAGTCTCTTATGATTTTCGATTCATGGGGTGGCGCGCTTTCTCACCACGCATACCGTGAGTTCTCGCTACGTTACATGCAGAAAATCGTTGATGGCCTAACTCGTCATGCAGACGGTCGCCAAGTGCCAGTCACTCTGTTCACTAAAGGTGGCGGACTATGGCTTGAGTCTATGGCTGAAACGGGCTGTGATGCACTAGGTCTAGACTGGACTATTGATATCGGTGATGCACGTCGCCGTGTAGGTCATAAAGTTGCACTACAAGGCAACATGGACCCATCAGTACTTTATGGAACACCAGAGCGCATTCATCAAGAAGTGGATCAAATCCTATCTTCTTATGGTGAAGGCACTGGCCACGTATTTAACTTGGGCCACGGTATTCACCAGCATGTTGATCCTGAGCGCGCTGGCTCGTTCATTAACTCAGTGCATGAGTTATCAGCTAAATACCACAAGTAATTAACTCGACCATAAGCGAATTGCTTTACCATTGATTGGTATAAATAAGGGCTCAGTTTACTGGGCCTTTATTGTTTCTGCTGTTTAACTCTTCTTTGCAATCTATGGTCTCTGTTTGGCAAGGGAATACTTGCTAAGTATCGTTTGTTCGCCCTCAAAGTATAATCATTGAGCTAGTGTAAATAATCAGCAGTTTTCAGTGAATTAGAGTCGACTATCATGAGATTTGATAACGATAGTTAGTTTGTTGATGTTTTTATCAACGGCTGTAACGAGTCTAGGTATTATCTAGTGCTGAAATGGGGTACTTTGCTAATACAAACCAAGTCGTGGCCAGATTGACTGGCGGGTTTTGAATTAGAGAAGTAGTCTTCAGATGCAAATTGGCAAGAAAGTTGTCTTAGTGATATTTGGGATCTGTATCCCACTGCTGGTCGCTGCCTGCTTAACCGGAATGGCTTGGTTACATGGCGAAGCCAACACTATACGCAGTCATGTCATTGAAAGAGAACTTGCGAGCATTGAATCGCAAATCAATCGAGAACTCGCGCGTTTTCAGCGTCTACAAGCTGATTATCAAACCGATTATCAAGCGGAAAAACAGGCCGGTTCAGAACGGCAGGTGATAGTTAGTCTGCTTAATGATGATTATCTCGAAACGTTAGCCAAGGCTCATTTTGCGACTCAAATAAAAATAGCGGCAGGAAGTGCTAAGCCTGATGTTTTACTCGGTAATTTATTCGACAACTTATTTGTTGATACGGTTACTGCTGAATTAAATCTTCCAGCGCTTTTAAATCAACAACAAGCTCACCTAGTTATTACCTTCTCGAACCAATTGTTTTCACGCATGGCATGGCAGTTTAACCTGTTGCTATTTGGTCTGTTGGCGAGTGTTATTGCATTACTGTTAGCTGGGTACTTTTGGCTTCGCGTCTCGGTGTTGAAGCCTTTAAATCGATTTAGCGCGCAATTTATAGGCCTAGAACAGAACGCAAAACAGCGGTTACTGATTAGTCGTGAGGAAGGCGGAGCATTTGAGGTGCTCACTCATAACATTACGCAAAACATTAATCTGCTACTCGATAGCGTCTATCAACAAGATAGGCAATCTCAAGTCATTTTGCAGTCGATTGCTGAAGTGGTTATCTTGACCGATATTAACGCTAACGTGAGTTATATCAATCCGTACGCAGAGCGCCTATTAAAGCTGAGTAGTCTGCAGGCACAGAGTAAAAAACTGCATGAGTTATTACCAGGTAATCAAAGCATAAGCGATAAGGTTACTCGCTTCTTGCAACGTACATCGACTCACACCGAGTCTATACATCTGCGCCTCGATAACGGTATGCCTAAGTTAATGAGTGGCAGCCTAGCGCCTTTTTCTAACGATTCAGGTGAGGTTATTGGTGCAGTATTGGTATTAAAAGACAGCACTCAAGAAATCCTGCTGAAACGACAACTGCAGCGACAAACCCATTTAGACCCTGTTACCAACTTGCTTAATAGAGCCGCGTTTGAAGATCGATTTACTGCTTTTTCTCACACTTCTCAATCCTTAGCCGTCGTTTATTTCGATTTGGAACAGTTCAAATTAATCAATGATTCATGTGGTCACACCGTTGGCGATAAAATGCTGAGTAAAGTGGCCAAGGCGATTGAATCATGTTTGCCAAGCAATGTGCTTTTTGGCCGTATTGGTGGTGATGAGTTCGGATTAATCCTGAAGGACTGTTCTGCGCTAAATGTCGCTAAGCTAATTAAGCGCATTATTGCCAGTGTGGCTAGCCAAATGGTGACGCATAACGACACGGGCTATCGAGTCGGCGTGAGTGCCGGTGTCGCGCTGTCGAGTTTAAATAAACAAACCAATTTACTCGAATTGCTTAAAGATGCTGATATTGCCTGTCATGCCGCCAAGCGTAAGGGCTGTAATCAAGTACACTTTTATGATGCCCGCGATCAAGACTTAAGTTATCAACGTAATGCACCCAAGTGGGCGGTTAGAATTGTACAGGCGATAGAGCGCAATGAACTGATCCTCTATTATCAAAAAATCAAATGTCTTTCTTCTCATAGTCAAAGGCAGCGCCTTGAGATCTTGCTCAGGATCCAAGAGCCAGGTGGCAGAATTTTACCTCCTGCACAGTTTATCGCAGCAGCGGAGCGCTTTAAGTTGATTGTCGATGTTGATAAAGAGGTCATTAGAAAAACCTTCTTGTGGCTGTCTTTAAATGAACCATTGTGGGATGACCATTGCTTGTCGATCAACTTGTCTGGTAACAGTCTGGGCGCAGAAGGTATGGTCGATTTTATCTTAAAGCAGCAACGTCGATTCGGGATCCCGAGTAGCTGTATCTGTTTTGAAATTACTGAGACGAGTGCCATCCAAAATCGCAGTCGTGCGATGAAGATGTTACTCGATCTACGAAAGCGCGGCTTTGCTTTTGCATTGGATGATTTTGGTAGTGGCTTTGCATCTTATGGTTACCTCAAAGAGATGCCGGTCGATTACGTCAAGATTGATGGCTGTTTCGTTAAGAATTTAGCTCATAATGCTAAAGACTACGCCATCGTTAAATCGGTCAACGATGTCTGCCGCGTGATGGGAATAGAGACTGTGGCTGAGTTTGTCGAAAACCAAGAGATTATCGATAAACTCGAAGTGATAGGGATTAACTATGCCCAAGGCTACGGCATTGGCCGACCACAAGCATTAGAGTCCTACCTGAGTGAGTCTGTCTCAGCGCAACAATTGGCGTAGCCTCACGTAATGAATGGATAATAAGAGATTTGCGATTATGGCGTTTATGTGTGAGCTTTACTGCTTAAGCATAAAATATTGGATAGTTGGCCATACATGGAAAATCTTAATGGTAAAGTCGTTATTATCACTGGTGCGTCAGAAGGAATAGGCCGGGCACTCGCGTTGGCACTGGCCGCTCATGACTGCAGATTGGTGATAAGTGCCCGTAACCTTGAGCGATTACAATCTTTAGCGGCAGAGATTTCTACACTCGGTCATACGCCGTTGGTGCAGGTGGCTGATGTGGCAGAACAGCTTGAGTGTGAAGCCTTAATTCATGCTTGTATTGCCCATTTTGGTAAGCTGGATATTTTGGTCAATAACGCGGGTATGACTATGTGGTCGCGATTTGATGAGCTCAAAGACTTAAGTGTGCTATCCAAAATTATGCAAGTTAACTATCTTGGTCCAATCTATTTAACCCATGCCGCCATCCCCTATCTGAAACAGACTCAAGGGCAAATCGTAGCCGTTGCCTCTCTTACTGGCATGACGGGGGTGCCATTACGCTCAGGTTATGCGGCATCAAAGCATGCCGTGATTGGTTTTTTTGATTCATTACGGATAGAGCTAAGTGATGATAAGGTGGCGGTAACCGTTATCTGTCCAGATTTTGTGGTCACTCAAACTCACAAGCGTGCCTTGGATGCTCACGGGCAACCGTTAGGTGAGACCCCAATGCTGGAAGCTAAGATTATGACTGCCGAGGCTTGTGCTCAGATGATGTTGCCTGCAATCGCGAAACGGCAGCGATTACTGATAACCTCATTTAGAGGCCGCATTGGTCGTTGGTTTAAAATTATCGCCCCAAGGCTTATTGATAAAATTGCACGTAGGGCGATAGAATCGGGTCGCTAGTTCAATTCTGATAAACAGCGTAGAGTTGAGGCTACTTATTTAGGTGTTTAACAATCGCTGCTGCCGCTTCAGCTTTAGTGGCTTTCTCTTCGCGGGTCTCAATGTGAGCCGTCGCACTATGGCCTGTCATCTCTTCGGCAATATGTAACCAATCTGGGTGCCAATAAAAAGAGGTTCCAGAAAGCGTATCCCAGTTATGCACACCTGATGTTTCGCCTTGATAGATAAGATCGCCAATTGAATATGTCATAGTTAACCTCTGATACGTAAGTTTAAATAATTGAAATTTGTTAGCGTATATCACTCACTTCGATAAGTATGAGCTCAATTGCTGGTGTGCCTAGAATGCGCTTTCAAATTACGGTTTTGTGCTACTTAGATCACAAAAATATCGATTGCTTGATGTTAGCGAACATATTGGGATAGGGTGAAACAAGCGTTGTAGATAATAAAAGCCCAGTAGAAACTGGGCTTATCCATGAACTAGTGGTTGGTTAAATCAAGGTTGATCAGCCACCAAGCCCTAGCTTGAATATCTTCAGCTTCAATGACTCCGCCGCTACGATAAGGCTTGGCAAAATGCACCAGCACAATTGGTGAGCTTGTCTGGTAGCGACCAGACTCAGTGAACCAAGCATTAAAAGCATCTTCTTTGTTGAGGCTAACCGTCACCTCAGAGCTAATAGGTTGGCTCAATCCCGGGCAGGTATGGATAGTTTTAGAGCTGATAGGGAAGGCGACTTGACTACCATCACTACAACGACTGGTTTTTTGCAGCCTTAACGTGACTAAGGTGCAATCCTTCATATTGATAGGATCTTTACAGACTTGAGCGACCATGGTTGAGTAGCCACCGCTATGCTCATCGCTGGGCTGATTGGCTAATTCGCCTCTAGCACCAAAGGCAGTGAAGTAGGAAACTTCATTGGCGGCGATCTCAACAGGAGAGACTATTTGCTGGTCAGAACCATTGAAATCTACACTGGCTTCTTCACCTAACCCCGCCTCGATTTCTGAGATAAACAGTTTATAGGTAGCCGATGAAGACTGATAATTTTGTCCACCGTCGTCGGTTACAACGATACCGAAGTAGTTATTCTCTCGAGACTTAGGGTAGGTGTGTACCGTGATCTCACCATTGGGCGCTAACTCGGCAAGCTCTGGAGAGACGACAGTTTCAAGCTCATAGCTCAGCTTACCGAACTGATCCCTTGTAGCTGGAGCCTTAATAACACGGTCAGGGTAAAACACGACATTTTGAATATTGGTCTCTAAGGCTAGACCGGGATGCTTGGCCTTTTCAATATTCACAATGAACTGACGCACGGTACGTTCGAAGTTCCTACTTTGCTCTACCACGCTAATTTGCGTAAGACCGGCTCCATTAATGCTTAGCATACCGCTTACTGGATCTATGCTGGCAATGTGGCTGGTTTGTAGGTCGCTGTAATAGCTAATTTCACTGCCTACTCCTCGCCCGGTTATCGTTGGAGAAGCAAGTGTCGCTCCATCGGCAAACTGTGTATTGAGCAGTGCAGTTGAAAGTTCTAGCTCGGTATTTTCCGTGGCTTTATCGATAACAACCGTAAATTCAGCCTTTTGGGAAACATGCCCAGCATCGCCTTTGTCTGTCACTATGTAGCTTGCAGAGCCCGCATTGTTAATCGTGAATGTTCGTGCGGCCTCATTAATGGTAATGACATCATTTTGCCCATGTTTAAATTGCCACTCAAGCTCGCCGATACTACCAGAGATAGGGATGTCGAGGGTTCTTGCTGCTGAGTAGCTGGTACGAACCGGGGTAATAGCTAGTGTGCCATGCAGGGGAGAGACATCGACATAAAACCGCTCTGTAACAGGAGCGAAATAGTCATTTCCCGAATCAACCGCTGTTAACCAGCCTCGACCTGCGCCGATTATCCTAATCACACCTGTCTCGGCATCTTGCTTGAGTACTGCGTCACCATCATCGATGCTAAAGCGCAGATCACCTTTGCTATTTAACACAATAGGTCTGAAGACGGCATTCTCTGCATAGTCGATGCGGGTGTTGGTTAAAATCAGCTCGTTGTTGGTTTGTTTATCAATGGTGACGGTGAATTTCTTCTGCTGGCTAGCCCAAAACTCACCACCATCATCTCTGACGATGACTTCCACCATGCCAGGTTTTAACACTGTCATCACGCCAGTTTCTGCATCAATCGCTATGACATCTGTTGGGCTGTCATTGGCCAAGGCATAGGCTAGTTGTCCATGGCCACCTATCACTTGAGGCTGAATGATTTGGTTCTCTTGATAGCGGGTCTGAATATCTAAACTGTCTAAAGAGTCAGAATCGATCCGTATGACCTCAACATTGATTGAGAGACTCTCAGGTAGATAGTTTTTGTTACCTGTGTCGCTAATGGTTACTTGTGTTTTTCCAATTCCGGTAAAGCTAAAAAGGCCTTTCTCTGCATCAATGATATCGATGACTTGGGAGGGGGCGTTCTCAGATAGACTAAAAGAGAGTTTTCCTTTAGAGCCGATTATCTGAATCGTTTGCTGGGCACCTTCATCATAAGTGGTCGTAAGATCTGCGGCTTGCAATGCAAGGTTTTTCGCACGCTTGATCTGCACTTTAAATATTTGAGGCGCAACTATGTCGTGATGCTGTGGGGCATTTTGTATTACTTGAACCTCAGTTTCGCCAGCCCCAATGACAAGCATCTCACCGCTGGCTTCATCTATCTGTACTACATCTGTATTCGTGCCATCGACTAGAGCATAGTGAATGCTTTGTGTTGGCGTTCCGCTGTACACGGGGAGCAGCTTTGCCCCTAATAGAAAAGGTTTATCTATTACATCACTGAATTGAGCAAACTCGGTTTGAGCCGTTTCTATCGTGATCGTAAATTGCTGGGTATCAGCTTGATAGTTGCGACCACCATCATCAGTGACATCAATAAGTACACTGCCGCTGCCCCAAACAAGGAACTCTCCGCCACGTTCAATCAGCACGACCTGATCGCTCTGATCTGAGGCAAACTCATATTCTAGCTCGCCAATGGCCCCGCTAACGCTAGCTTGATGGCGTGCAGCTTCTTGATAGGAGAGGCTGAGATCATTGGTAACAAGAGGGAGGCGGGGGGCTTTTTCGATAGTGACGGTGAAGTGGGTGCTAGCTGAGAGGTATTGCTCGTTACCGGGATCGGTTGCGATGAGTTCGGTGCGACCCGAATTGAGTATTGTCAGGCTCCGCTTATCTGCTGAGATCTGCACCACGTCATCTGTCGCGCTATCAGCTAGCCGATAACTGATGCTGTCTAATGTGCCCTCAATATTTGGGGTGATAGCGATGTTTGGTGAAAACTGCTGTTTGATATCAGCCGCTTTCAATATTGGATGAGGTTCTTTCTTTGGCTCCGTTGAATCAGACTCTCCACCTCCACATGCGGTAAGTAAGAACAGCAACAACAGACTTAGGTACTTCATAATGCCTCCAGCTTAAAATTGAAGCGGGAGTATACGGGTGTGGTGAATGTGCTGCAATTGGGTGAAGAGTTGTTATTTACTGCTAATTAATTGAAGTTACCTGGTTGGAAATTTTATATGCGATATAGAAGTTGCATATAAAAACAATGTTTTAGCTTAGTGGTTGAAAGATACCAAAAAGCGCTAAATATCCCCATAAAGTGAAAGGGCTTTTATGCAGGTAATTTGCATTTAAAAAAAAGTGCGACCTATCTCGCATTTTTGGTTTCTTATGTTTTAGCGCATGAGTCATTAGATGAAAGACATAAAAAAGCCCTGAGTGAACAGGGCTTTTAAGCTAGCTTTTGTCTTGTTAACGGGAAGGTTGTTTAACCTTCGCCGTTTTCACGAGCACATATTACACGGTAGGCAATGTCTGTTTAGCTATAACAGTCGTCATTCCAATAGCTTTAAGTAGATTAGTCTTTAACCTTTAGCTTTCGCCATTCTCTCGGGCAATGGCTCGGTAAGCAATATCGGTGCGAAAGTAAACGTCATCCCAGTGGATAGTATTCACTAAGTTGTAAGCGTCTTGCTGCGCTTCGGTGACAGTGTTACCCAAGGCTGTAGCACACAGTACGCGACCGCCATTAGTGACTACGTGACCGTTTTCCATGCTAGTACCCGCATGAAACACTTTAGCCTTGTTATTACCTAGGCTAAGACCTTCAATCACATCGTGCTTGCGGTATGCATCAGGGTATCCGCCAGCCGCCATCACCACGCCAACAGCTGCTCGTGAATCAAACTCAGCCGTGACTTGGTCAAGCTCACCGCGAGTCGATGCTAGGCAAAGTTCAACAATATCAGACTTTAGGCGCATCATAATCGGCTGAGTTTCTGGATCGCCAAAGCGGCAGTTGTACTCAAGCACTTTAGCGCTGCCATCAGGTGAAATCATCAATCCTGCGTATAAGAAGCCGGTGTAAACATTACCTTCGGCCGCCATGCCATCAACGGTTGGGCGAATAACATTTTCGATAGTCCAATCGTGAACCGCTTGGGTCACAACCGGAGCGGGTGAGTAGGCCCCCATACCGCCAGTGTTTGGACCGTTGTCACCATTATCGCGCGCTTTATGATCTTGGCTGGTGGCCATAGCAAGAATATTTTTACCATCCACCATCACGATGAAGCTGGCTTCTTCGCCTTTTAAGAACTCTTCAACCACAACCCGTGAGCCCGCTTCGCCAAATAAGTTACCCGCAAGCATATCGTCGATTGCGGCATCAGCTTCACTTTGGTCAGCCGCTATGATCACGCCTTTACCTGCTGCTAGGCCATCAGCCTTAATCACAATAGGAAAACCGGTAATGCTAGTCACTTGCTTAACATAGGCTTTAGCGGGTTTAATTTCGGTAAAATTAGAGTAGGCCGCTGTCGGAATGTGATGACGGGCCAAGAAGTCTTTAGTGAAGGCTTTAGACGATTCTAGCTGCGCCGCGCCTTTCGTTGGGCCAAAGATAGGCAGACCAGCTTCATTGAACGCATCAACCACGCCTAGTGCTAATGGCACTTCTGGACCAACAATCGTAATAGCGATTTTTTGCTCTGTGGCGAAGGCAACTAATGCCGAGATGTCTTCAACATTAATCGCTACGTTTTCAAGCTTTGGCTCAAGCGCTGTACCAGCGTTACCAGGCGCTACAAAGACGGTTTCAACTTGCGTCGATTGCGCTGCCTTCCATGCCAATGCATGTTCACGACCGCCGCCACCAATAATCAATACTTTCATTTTTTAATCCTTAATCGCTTCTTCATCGGTCCTTGAGCGGCATCAAACATGCTCACGTATTGGCATTTTTTACCAACAAGAATCTGCGCGTGCTTTCTTTGCTCAATAACCGATGACTTTGCGCTAAACGTTAAAAATCAATTTTTAGAAGCTTTAGATAAAGGTTCTAAAACCTAGAACCTAGAACCTAAAACCTAGAACCTAGAACCTAAAGCTTCATATAAATTAATGACGGAAGTGACGCATACCGGTAAATACCATTGCCATGCCGTGCTCATCTGCAGCAGCGATGATCTCTTCATCACGAATAGAACCGCCTGGCTGGATGATACAGCTGATGCCAGCTTCTGCTGCAGCATCAATACCATCACGGAATGGGAAGAATGCATCTGATGCCATTACTGAGTCTTGTACTTCTAGGCCTTCGTCAGCGGCTTTGATACCTGCAACTTTAGCACTGTATACGCGGCTCATTTGGCCCGCTCCGACACCGATAGTCATGCTGTTTTTGGCATAAACAATCGCGTTTGATTTAACAAACTTGGCCACTTTCCAGCAGAACATTAAGTCTTTCATTTCGCTAGCGGTTGGCTGACGTTTAGAAACAACTTTAACGTCATCCAAATCTACCATGCCTTGGTCGCGGTCTTGCAGCAATAAGCCGCCGTTAACGCGCTTGTAATCTAGGCTTTTTGTTTTAGTTGTCCACTGTCCGCACTCAAGTACACGTACGTTAACTTTTGCAGCAATAATGTCGCGTGCAGCTTGGCTGACTTTAGGAGCAATGATCACTTCAACAAACTGGCGCTCAACAATCGCACTTGCTGTTGCTGCATCGAGCTCGCCGTTAAAGGCGATGATGCCACCAAACGCAGACGTTGGGTCGGTTTGGAACGCACGGTTGTAGGCTTCAAGTAGGTTTTCGCCAATAGCCACGCCACATGGGTTAGCGTGCTTAACAATCACACAAGCTGGCTCGTCGAACTCTTTTACGCACTCAAGTGCAGAGTCGGTATCGGCGATGTTGTTGTATGAAAGTGCTTTACCTTGCAGCTGAACGGCTGTGGCAACAGAGGCTTCATCAAGTTGTGTATCTATGTAGAAAGCGGCAGTCTGATGGCTGTTTTCGCCATAGCGCAAGTCTTGCTTCTTCACTAACTGAGTGTTGTAAGTGCGTGGGAATTTAGAGTCTGCGTGACACTCATCCTTGCTGTGTGCAGGGACTTTTGTGCCGAAGTAGTTAGCAATCATGCCATCATAAGCGGCAGTATGCTCAAACGCGGCAATCGCTAAATCGAAACGCGTTTCAAGTGTTGTGCTACCTTCGTTTGCTTGCATTTCGGCAATCACGCGGCCGTAGTCGCTAGCGTTAACGATAATGGTAGTGTCTTTGTGGTTTTTAGCGGTAGAGCGAACCATAGTCGGGCCGCCGATATCGATATTTTCGATAGCGTCAGCTAGCGTGCAGCCTTCAGCTGCAACAGTGGCCGCAAACGGATACAAGTTAACCGCAACCAAGTCGATAGGCTTGATGTTGTTTTGTTCCATCACGATTTCGTCAATACCGCGACGCGCTAAAATACCGCCATGCACTTTAGGGTGCAGGGTTTTAACGCGACCATCCATAATCTCTGGATGGCCAGTATAATCTGATACTTCAATGACAGGCACACCATTATCAGCCAACAGGCGTGCGGTGCCACCAGTAGAAAGTAACTCAACACCTTGAGCATGCAACGCTTGTGCAAACTCTAAGATTCCGGTTTTATCTGAGACGCTTAACAGCGCGCGACGAATAGGTCTGGCATTATTCATTGTAGGTACAGGGTCCAGTAGTTATTATTAAGGATCTTTCGGAAAACAGAACAGTCTCACGCTCTATGCGCCTACACTGCTTTCCAAAAGTCCCTCAAGTTACTCTCCCGTCACGGCGCGCGTATTTTACCGTAAATTTACACATGGCGGTGTTTTTTTCTGCGCGATTTCACAATACGTTCAGCAGAACAAGCTTTCTTTACTGTTTCAGCGCAGAATAACTCTTGACCTTGGATACAACTCCAAGGTTTATACTCAAGCCATTACAGTGACAAAAACCTGCCAGTTTGTTGGGGTTGTCACTGGATAATGTTTGAGTTTAAAACTGAATTGTAAACAGGATTCTAGATTAATTTGGAGCTAAGGCATGTATCGAATTGGTGAGCTTGCACACTTGTGCGAAGTCAAAACAGATACCTTACGTTTTTATGAAAAACATGGTCTTTTGTCACCATCATCTCGCACCGATTCTGGTTACCGGATTTATTCCGAGGCTGATGCTGAGCGGCTGCGGTTTATTCTGCGAGCAAAGGCGGTAGGTTTTACCTTAGCCGAGATCACTGAGCTGCTGTCTATTGAATTGGATAAGTCTAATTGGGCATGCGCCGATGTGAAGGGATTAGTGGATGACAAACTCGCCAATGTAGAAGCTAAAATTGCCGAGCTAAACCATTTTCAATTGTCACTGCAGCGCCTGTCTCAAGCCTGTTGTGGTGGGCCTGAAAGCGCTGAGCATTGTTCAATACTCGAAGCATTGGAGTCGAATACTGACAGTATTCGTTGTGAAAATAATAAGCATAGTCACGGTGAGCATGAATTCACTAAGACCTGCACTGATAAATAAAATACTCAGAATACACGTGAGAAGTCGTTATGTTATTTGAAAACTTTATTGAGTTGTTTTTAGAATCGGCCCCATGGCTTTTATTGGGTCTAGTGTTAGCGGGCATGTTGAAAATGTTCGTGCCGATGGCGTGGATGCAAAAGCAATTAGGCGGCCACGGTTTTAAAACTGTGGTAAAAGCTGCGGTACTTGGCGCACCTTTACCGCTATGTTCTTGCGGCGTTATTCCCGCAGCGGTGGGTTTACGTCGTAGCGGTGCATCGAAAGCTGCGACTACTTCATTTTTAGTGTCGACCCCTGAAACTGGCGTGGATTCGGTAACCGTATCATATGTTCTGCTTGGTCCATTTATGGCGATAGTAAGACCCATCGCGGCGGTGCTGAGTGCCATCGTAGCGGGTTTACTGGTTGGTCGTGATGACGATGACGGCAAGCCCGTTGCTAACGCTACGGTTAGTGGTGAAGCTAAACAAACAGAAGCCAAAGTAGAGCAAGTAAGTTCATGTTGCAGTAAAAAAGTAGAGGAGCAAGTTGCGCCAGTGGCTTCATGCTGTAGTAGTAAAAAAGATGAGCCAAAAGTTGCAGCGACAGCTGAAAAATCATCGTGCTGTTCAAGTAAAAGCGCGGCAGAAGTCAGTATGAAGCCGATGACGGATGCGAGTGTGATGGCGATGAAAGTGCCCGATGCTACTGTAGAGCCTGTATCTTCTAGCTGCTGCTCAAATAAAAAGCAGACTGCTGCAGAAACTAAATCATCATGTTGCAGCAGCAAAAAGGCCGATTCAGTTAATCATACACATGCAGCTGGCGAAGCAGACAGTTGCTGTGAGTCGACCAGAGATGTGGCGACAGAATTAAAGGGTACCTCTGTTATTAGCCGTATTGGTAAGGGCCTGCATTACGCTGCAACCGATCTCGTACGTGATACGACTATTTGGCTATTGATTGGTTTGTTCTTTGCGGCATTGGTACAAACCTATGTGCCAGCTGATTTTATGGCGAAGTGGGGCGATGGCATTCTAGCCATGCTAGTGATGGTACTCATTTCTATCCCTATGTATATCTGCGCCACAGCGTCTACACCTATCGCCGCCGGACTGCTATTAGCGGGCGTTTCACCGGGCGCCGTATTAGTGTTTATGTTGGCTGGTCCCGCTACCAATATTGCGACTTTAGGTGTGGTGACCAAAGAGCTGGGTAAGCGTGCATTGTATGGCTATTTAGGTGGGGTATTGGGGGTCGCCTTAGTGTCAGGCATCTTAGTCAATTATCTAGTTGATACTTTTGGTTTTGAGGTTATGCCGCAAATTGGTGAGCATCACGAGCTATTGCCTGTAAGCATTGTCTACACTTCAGGTGTGGTACTTGCAATATTGATGGCTAAGGTGTTCTTAGATAAGCTCCCTAAAAATTGGTGGCGCCGAGACTGCTGCTCATAACTCGCACTAAACAATCTTTGCAGGGAATTGTTTGATAAGGTAAGGCACTCATTCGAGTGCCTTTTTGTTTTGGCAGTTAATAGGCTAAAGTTTGATTACTGGTTAGTGAGAATAGAGTAACGACTCGCTTCTTCAACCGATGAAATGGTCTATTTATGCTCGCATAAACCCACTATACAAAAGGATGTGTTATGAACAAAATACTCGCTACACTATTTCTGTCTTTAACTTTGGTTGCATGTTCTGAGCCTTCCACGCTTGATGCAGACGGCAATTATGTTGAGGGTGTGCACTATCGGACTTTAGCTACAGTTATCCCAGCCAGCAGTAATGATATCTCGGTAACCGAGTTTTTCTGGTATGGCTGCCCTCACTGTGAGTTGTTTGAAAAGCCACTACACGATTGGGAAACAACTATGGCTGAGGGGGTCAGCCTAGTGCAATCGCCTGCAGTGTGGAGTGAGGCAATGAAACTGCATGGCAAAGTCTTCTTTATTGTGCAGCAGATGGCAAACAAGCAGCAAGTACACGCCGCGCTGTTTAATGAAATAATGGGGCTGCGTGAAGTCAAAAGCCTTGCAGAGCAGCAAGCTAGGTTGGCGAAATTTTTAAACGGTTATGGATTATCAGAGCAAGAGTTTACTGAAAAGTTAAGTTCAGACGATATCGTGTCAAAGCTTAAACACGCGATGCAGTTGATGTCGTCAGCCGAGATCCAAGGCACGCCAACAATCGTGGTTAATGGCCGTTATATCATTGTTAATGAGTCGGCGAGTTCTGCGGAGCAAGTGATGGATATCGCCAGCTATTTAGTTGGACTGGAAAAAGCTAGGCTGGCGGGCCAGTAATGACGATTTTGCCTATAGCCAATGGCTTATCTTGTTTGATAGGCATAAGCGAGTATGTCTGAAGCGCAGGCTATCATCATATTTGATGGAGTTTGCAATCTGTGTAATGGCGCGGTGCGTTTTATTACGCGCCACGATCCTAATGAAATGTTTAGGTTTGTGGCTTTGCAGTCAGAGCAAGGTCAAGCGCTGCTTAATCAGTATCAGCTTAGCCACGTTGCTCTCGACAGTGTTATTGTTATCAAGCCTGAGCGTTGTTATTTACGTAGCGATGCGGTAATAGAAATCGCTAAGTCGCTTACCGGTATAGCTGTGATTTTTCGGTGGCTAGGTTTCTTGCCTAAACCATTAAGAGATCGCTGTTACGATCTTATTGCCAAATACCGCTACCAAATATTTGGTAGAAGAGTGCAATGCGATCGACCAACAGATAACGAGTAACGCTCGGCAGAACGTTTGCTTCAGTAACGTTAATCGGCTTTAAAAACGGCTTTAAGAGCCCGTCTGGTTGTAATTCAATCTACTTTTCCCCACCTATACAGGTACACATGCAAATCACTGCAACGGCAAATCTAGCTATTTTTGAGACGCGTTGCCATTTTCACTAAAAATAGTGCGCTTGCTTATGTGCCATATTGTCTAACTACCGCCTTTGAATCTAAATCATGTGTTTAAGCACTTGTAACGATAATGATGAAATAACAAATTAAATGGTGTCGTGTTGCTGCTTAAAGCGTGTTGCAAAGGCTTTCTACAGTGAGTGAAGCTGTTTCTCCGACGAATAAGTTAACCAATATCCTTAATTACGCCTGAGACAATTTGTCTTTGTGTAACTAGCCAGAGTGTCCGCGGTCGATATTTGTGGGTTAATCAGTGTTTTATCTTGCTTTCGTCATTGGGTGGTTGACGCCTTGGCGGTTTAGGCTGTTTTTGCTTGGTGTTTCCGATGATTATGCTTTTGCTGTTTTTGTGTGATCCCTGTCGCGTGTTATTAATTGTTCGTATAGCTGACTTTAGGGATAATTCATTCGCATTAATTAGCCTGTGTTTAGTATTTACTTAAGCGTGATGCTCTAGGCATAAAGGGCGAGTTAATGACAAAAACAAATACAGCGCCGAGATGAGATTATCGGCCTGAGTAGAAAATACTAATTGTGTGAGGGTGATATGGACAGACGACAGTTTTTTAAACTGTGTGCCTGCGGAGCGACCACATCAGCAATAGCCGCGTTGGGATTAATGCCCGGCACTGCGATGGCTGCGCCTCGTGAGTATAAGTTGTTGAAAGCAAAAGAGACCCGCAATAACTGCTGTTATTGCTCAGTGGGTTGTGGCTTGTTGATGTACAGCTATGGCAGCAATGGTAAAAACGCCGAAAAAGCGATTTTCCACATTGAAGGCGACGCTGACCATCCGGTTAACCGCGGCGCATTGTGCCCTAAAGGCGCAGGCTTAGTGGATTATGTGAATAGCCCTAACCGTAACTATTTCCCAGAAGTGCGTGAAGCAGGCTCTAACGAGTGGAAACGCATTAGCTGGAACGACGCATTTAGTCGTATCGCCCGTTTGATGAAAGACGATCGCGATGAAAACTTTATTGAAAAAAATAGCGACGGCATCACAGTAAACCGTTGGTTGACGACAGGCATGATGACCTCGTCTGCACAGCCAAACGAAGGTGGTTTTATTACCCATAAATTTGCTCGTTCTCTTGGCCTAGTGGCCATTGATACTATTGCGCGTAACTGACACTCCCCAACGGTAGCAAGTCTTGCTCCAACATTTGGGCGCGGTGCCATGACCAACCACTGGATCGATATTAAGAACGCAAGTGTCGTGGTGATCATGGGCGGTAATGCCGCCGAAGCACATCCTGTCGGTTTCGGTTGGGTAACGGAAGCAATGGAACACAATAACGCCAAATTGGTGGTTGTTGATCCTCGCTTTAACCGCAGTGCAGCATTAGCTGACTGTTATGCACCACTTCGTAGTGGTACTGATATCGCATTCCTTTTAGGTCTAAGTCGATACCTCATTGAGACCAAACAGATTAACTACGAGTATGTCAAAGCGTACACCAACGCCAGTTACATTATTCGTGAAGATTTCGAATTCAATGAAGGCCTATTTAGTGGTTTTGATGAAAAGAGTCGCACTTACGACAAGGATTCTTGGTACTACGAATTAGATGAAGATGGTTACGCCAAAGTTGATGAGACTTATGAACATCCGCGTTGTGTGTGGAACTTATTAAAGAACCATGTCGATCGCTATGATTTTGAAACCGTAAGCAATATTACCGGTACGCCCGTCGAAGATTATGAAAAAGTGTGTGCCCTAATTGGTAGCACACACGTTCATGACAAAGCGGCCACCTTTATGTATGCGTTGGGCTGGACCCATCACACTAAAGGCGCGCAGAACATCCGTTCTATGGCATTGGTGCAGTTGCTGCTGGGTAATATCGGCGTATTAGGCGGTGGTGTTAACGCACTGCGTGGTCACTCAAACGTACAGGGCGCGACGGACATGGGCCTGCTATGTCAGAACCTGCCGGGTTACTTGAAGCTACCCAATGATAACGATACAGATTTAGCCACATACCTAGATAACTACACGCCTAAAGCGTTGCGTCCAGGCCAAACAAACTATTGGTCTAACTATCCAAAGTTCTTTGTGTCGCAGATGAAGAGTTTCTGGGGTGAAAACGCAACGGCGGCCAATGGCTTCGGCTATGACTGGTTACCTAAGTGGGATATTCAGTACGACTTTACTAAACACATCGACATGATGTACCACGGTCAAGTTAACGGTTACTTCATTCAAGGAGTTAACGCGATTAACTCTATGCCGAACCGTAATAAAACCTTAGCGGCATTATGCAAGCTTAAGTACATGGTGGTGATGGATCCGTTAGCGACAGAGACCTCGGTTTTCTGGCAAAAAGCGGGTGAGTTTAATGATGTTCAGCCAAGCGAAATTCAAACAGAGGTGTTCCGTCTACCGACAACACTATTTGCTGAAGAAGAAGGTTGTATCGTTAACTCGGGTCGCTGGATGCAATGGCATTGGAAGGGCGCAAACCCACCAGGCGAATCTAAGCCAGATGCTGAGATTTTATCTGGCATCTTGATGAAGCTTAGAGAGCTTTATAAAGACGAAGGTGGCGTATTACCAGAGCCGATTGAAGCGATTAACTGGGGTTACCATAATCCACACTTCCCACATGGCGAAGAAGTGGCAAAAGAGCTTAACGGTATCGACCTTAAAACAGGCAAACAGCTCGATAGCTTTAGCCAGTTAAAAGATGACGGTAGTACGGCGTGTGGCTGTTGGATTTACTCAGGTTGCTGGACTGAAGAAGGCAACATGATGGCACGCCGCGACAACTCTGATACCTCAGGTAAAGGTATTACGCCAGGTTGGGCATTCTCTTGGCCGTCAAATCGCCGCGTGCTGTATAACCGCGCATCGTGTGACGTTGATGGTAAGCCTTGGGATCCAAAGCGCGTCATCGTTGAGTGGACTAATGGTAAATGGCATGGCATCGACCAAGGCGACTTCAATATGAAGTTACCACCAAAAGAGTCGGCGCACCCGTTCATCATGCAGCCTGAAGGTGTGGGCCGTTTCTTCGCGCTTAAACATCTAGCTGAAGGGCCATTCCCTGAACATTACGAGCCAATGGAGACGCCAATCGGCACCAACCCATTGCACCCGAATGTGATCAGTAACCCTGCGGTGCGTATGCTACCTGGCGTGGCCGAGACATTAGGTTCACACACTGAGTTCCCTTATGTATGTACCACTTACTCGCTAACAGAGCACTTTAACTTCTGGACGATTCACTGTCGTTTAGCGGCTATCTCTATGCCTGAAACTTTCGTCGAACTCGATGAAATTCTTGCGGCGAAGAAAGGTATTGCCAACGGCGATTGGGTACGTGTTAGTTCTAAGCGCGGTAGCTTGTTAACTAAGGCATTAGTCACTAAGCGTCTACAACCGCTCAAGGTGCATGGCCAGATGGTACACACTGTGGGCTTACCACGTCATGGTGGCCATAACGGTTTAACACGTAGAAGTTACAGCTGTAACGTACTGACCACTGAAGTGGGTGATGCGAATACACAGGTGCCAGAGTTTAAGGCATTCCTTGTGGATATCGCTAAGGCTGAGGGAGTTTAATCATGTCTGCTCAAGATATCATTTTAAGCTCTGGTACATCAGAGCTCACTCCTGCAGCGCAGGTACGACGTAAGTTAAGCAAAGTGGCTAAGTTATTCGACGCCACTAAGTGTAACGGTTGTAAGGCTTGCCAGGTGTCTTGTTCTGAATGGAACGACCTTAGAGCCCCAGTGGGTAGCTTCCAAGGTTCGTATCAGAACCCAATGGACTTGTCTTCAGAGTGTTGGACACTGATGAAGTACCAAGAAGTGGAAGAGAACAACAAGCTAAATTGGCGTTTTGCTCATAGTGCATGTATGCACTGTGATGACCCTGCCTGTTTAACGGCTTGTTCTACCAAAGGTGCCATCGTTCAACGCGCTAACGGCGTTGTCGATTTTGACTCTGATAAGTGTACGGGTTGTGGTTACTGCGTATCGGCTTGTCCGTTCGATGTACCAAGACTCGACCCTATCGATCAGAAGGCCTACAAGTGCAGCATGTGTTCAGACCGTCTACAAGTGGGTCAAGAGCCTGCATGTGTGAAGTCTTGTATCACTAGCGCTTTGAAGTTCGGTACTCGTGAAGACATGTTGTTTATTGCAGATCTTAGAATCAAAGAACTGCATAAGCGCGGCTTCGTTAATGCCGGCTTATATAACCCAGAAGGTGTGGGCGGTACAGGCATGATGATGATTCTGCATGATATCAATCAACCGCAGAATTATGGCCTACCAGCCGATCCAAAAACGAGTGTGCCAGTTAAGTTATGGCAAGACGTGGTTAAGCCATTGGGTGCGGCGGGTATCATCGCAACTGTGGCAGTTGCCTGTCTACACCGTATCACTGTCGGCCGTAACCTCGTTGAAGAGGACGAGCCAGCACAGTTTGATCACACTCACTCAGATAAGTCAGATAAGGAGTAACGCTCATGCATAAGCAGAATATGATTTTGCGCCATAAGTTGTTCGACCGCATCTGTCACTGGTTTGTGGTTGCTACAGGTTTGGTGACATTCCTAACCGGCTTTGCTTTCTTCTTCCCGTCATTTCAATGGTTGGGGTCGATTGCAGGTACGCCGCAAATGGCGCGCTTTGTTCACCCAATTGCCGGTTTGATGATGTGTCTGCCGTTAATGGTGATGCTCGTTCGCTACTACCACCATAACAAGTGGGAAAAGAACGACCTAACATGGATGTTAGCCATTAAGGATGTGATGTTCGAAAACGAGGACAAGATCCCCGCTATCGGCCATTACAACCCGGGTCAAAAAGTGCTGTTTCGTACCTTCGTGGTGACCTCAATCGCATTGACGATTACCGGCATCATGATGTGGCAGCCTTACTTTGCTCCTTACTTTGAAGCAAGCGCTATTCAGTGGGCCATTTTGATTCATGCAGTGTGCGCAGTGATCATGTTGATCTTTGTGATTGTGCATTTTTGGATGGCAACGTGGGTAGAGGGATCGGTTGCTGGCATGTTGTACGGCTATGTGTCGCGGGCTTGGTGCAAGAAGCATCACCCTAACATGCTAAACGATCCTGAATTAAAGACTAATAAGCAGGAAAAACACTAATTATGAGCACAGCAATACTCGACGCTGAAAAGATCCCCGGCCAGTCACTGGATATTAAAACCGTGATCGCAGCTGACCCAAAAGCCGTTTATCAATTTAGAGCGCTGCGACTCGCTGAGCTAGCCGAAGAATCTGGATTAACAGAATACTTTGGCTTACTCGAGCAGTTAGTTGGCGCGCAACAAAAGGTAGCGGCACTGTATGGTGAGGCGGCAAAGAGCTGCTTTGGCCCCAAACCAAAGCTAGATCTTAGCCAAAGCCAACCCATGGCGCAGCAGCACTTTGAGTGGGGCAACTATTGGCAGTCGGTATTGCTGGAATTGATTAGTGATCTAATGCCAAAAGTCAGTACTGACTTGCATGGGATACTAAAGGAACTGGCTAAAGCTGAAGCCGATGTGTTGCAAGGCTACGCCAAGTCGATGCTTGGTGGCCGCTTTGCCGAAGTCCCTGCGCAGTACAGCCTGTTTATCTGGGCGGCGCTGTCAGTGTACTGGTCGCATTGGGCGGTAGAGGTTGCACAGGGGTTAGCCGATGCGGCACAGGCACATAAACGCTTATGCCCAGTTTGTGGCAGTCACCCAGTCGGTAGCGTTATCAAGGAAGAGCCTCGTGCTGGACTGAGATACCTGCATTGCAGCCTGTGTGAAACACAGTGGCATGAAGTGCGCGCCGAGTGCACATCATGTGGCGAAAGCAAGGGCGTATTCTTGTGGGCTGAAACCGAAACTAATGCGGCAATTCGGGTTGAAAGCTGCGACACCTGTAACGGGTATACCAAGATGTTCTTTACCGACATCAACCCAAGACTGGAAGTTGCGGCCGACGATTTGGCGACCTTAGTGATGGACAGCCATTTGGTTGAGCAAGGTTACAGCGTAACCACGGTAAATCCGTTGCTGCTGGCTCATGAGCAAGAGCCTCAGCTTGATAAAGAGCTTCAGCCAAGTGAAAAGCCTCTGCTTGATGAAGAGCCTCAGCCACATCAACAGCAAAAGGTTGGCGACATCCACTAGCCAGCTTTAACAAACAGCTAGTAAGCAAACTGTAAGTTAATTTGTAAGCAAGAGCCGCATTTCGGTGCGGCTCTTTTATGCACCCATTTCATTTATTTTACGACTAGACGAAGACCTATGACTCAAGCTATCAATTCCACTCAAGCCCTATACCGTTGTTTACCTGCAATGGACAGCTTGCTACTGATACCTCAAGTGATAGGTTTTATCGATCAGCAGGGCAAGCCCTGGATTAAATCGTTATTGGCGCAAATGCTTCAAGATGCACGCCAACAAATAGCACAGCGACAAAGCTTGCCAAGCTGGAGCTTAGATTTAAGCAATATCATTACCGAGTTAGCCCGCCGTATTGGCAACGCTCAGCGTCAAAGCATGACGCCAGTGATTAACCTTACCGGCACCATATTACACACCAACCTTGGGCGCTCGCAGATGTGTGAAGCAGCGATTGATGCGGTTACCCAGGTGATGCGCAGCCCGGTGCCGCTTGAATTTGATATGGGCCAAGGCAAACGTGGCCACCGTGACAGCGCAATATCGGCGCTTATTCATGAGCTAACCGGCGCAGACACTTGTTGCATCGTCAATAACAACGCCGCAGCAGTATTGTTGATGTTAGCGGCGACCTCGGCAGGCAAAGAGGTGATTGTATCGCGCGGTGAGCTGGTGGAGATTGGCGGCGCATTTCGTATCCCCGATATTATGACGCAGGCGGGTTGCAAGCTGGTGGAAGTGGGGTGCACTAACCGTACTCACCTTAAAGATTACGCCGCTGCCATTACCGAAAACACCGCCGCGATCATGAAGGTGCACACCAGTAACTTTCACATTAGTGGTTTTACTAAGGTCACCGAAGAAGCAGAGTTAGCGGCTTTATGTAAAGAAAAAGGCATCGCGCTGATCTCGGATCTTGGTAGCGGCGCGCTGACTGATTTATCGCGCTTTGGTTTATCAAAAGAGCCGATGCCGCAGCAGATGCTGAGCGATGGGGTAAATCTGGTGAGCTTTTCAGGCGACAAGCTACTTGGCGGCCCGCAAGCTGGGTTAGTGGTGGGCGATGCGAAGCTGATTGCCAAGCTACAAGCGCATCCATTAAAACGTGCACTGCGCTGTGACAAGATGACGCTAGCGGCGCTCGAAGCCACCTTAATGCAGTACCGCAACCCACAAACGCTAGATACTCAGTTACCCATTTTTAGAAAACTGTCGCGTCCATTAGCTGAGCTTGAAACGCTGGCGCAGCAACTCACCACGGTATGTAGCCCGGTACAAACACAGTTTAATGTGACGATAAAACCTTGCCAAACTCAGGTGGGAAGTGGTTCGCAGCCTGATGTGCTGCTGGACTCAATCGCGCTGTGTTTCGCTGTTAATCCTGCGACAGCCAAAACCCACAGCACACTAAGTGTGTTGCAACTGGATAAGTTTTTTAAAGCGGCAAGTTTGCCGATTATCGGCCGTATTACTGCCAATCAGTTGTGGCTTGATCTGCGCGGCACTGACAAGGATAGCGAGCTTATCGATGTCCTGACAAAAAACTTAATCGCGTTTGAACAAGCTCATAGCAATACATCTGCCAAATCTGTGGAGGTCGCGTCATGATTATTGTTACAGCAGGCCACGTTGACCACGGTAAAACCAGCCTCATTCAAGCGCTCACGGGCACCGATGCCGACCGTTTACCGGAAGAAAAGCAGCGCGGCATGACTATTGAGCTAGGTTACGCTTTCATGGACTTAGCCAATGGCGAGCGCTTAGCCTTTGTTGATGTGCCGGGCCACAGCAAGTTTATCAATACCATGCTTGCAGGGGTGAGCTGCGCCAAACATGCACTGCTAATTATTGCCTGCGATGATGGGGTGATGCCGCAAACTCACGAGCATTTAGCCATTTTACAGCTGCTTAATCTAGAGCACTTAATCGTGGTGCTCACCAAGCAAGATAAGGTCGATAGCGCCAGAGTAGCTGCTGTGACGCTGGAGGTGAATGAGTTACTGAATCAACACCAGCGCGAGAGTCATATTTATCTGGTGTCGGCGCGGACCGGTTTTGGTATTAGCGAGCTTAATCAAGCGATTGGCACATTGGCGCAGTCACAGCTAACCCGTTTAAGCCAGAACAGTGAGCAAGCAAGCTTTCGTATGGCGATTGATAGAGCCTTTAGCGTTAAAGGTGCGGGGTTGGTGGTTACGGGTACCGTGATTAGTGGCCAAGTGAGCCAAGGCCAAAACCTGTATCTATCAGGCCAGCGAAAACCTGTAAAAGTCAGAACCTTACATAGCCAAGGTAAGCTGAGTGATAGTGCTCATCATTGTCAGCGGGTGGCACTTAACCTTACTGGCGTGGATCAACACCGCGGCGCAGAGCGCGGTGACTGGTTAACTGCACTTGCCCCTATCGAAGCGCCAAAAGTAATTTGTGGAATATTTGAGTCTTGCCTGCCGTTTAAACATTGGCAAAGTGTGCAGGTTCATTTAGGCAATAGCCACACCACGGCGCGCTTAGGTTTACTGCAGTCATTAGCCGATGGCAAAGCCTTGGTTGAACTGCAGTGCGAGCAGGCACTGGCGGCCGTTGAGCAAGACCGCATTATAGTACGTGATAGCGCAGCCAAAACCACCTTAGGTGCGCTGCGAGTGCTAGATATTAATCCGCCTAAACGTGGCAAGCGTAGCCCTGAACGCATCGAGTATTTACAAGCTCTGGCAGATTGCCGCAGCGTTGCTGCCAGTTTAGCGGCGCAGACTCAAGCTAAGTGTATCGAGCAGTCGAGCTTTATGTGGGCCAATCAGCAAGGCGATGTAAGCGCTGAGTTACTCAATGACAATCAGGTTATTGCGTTAGACGGTTTTTTATTATCCCAATCGCTTAAACAGCAGATTGAGGCGCAATTGCTCGCCCTGCTCGACCAATACCACCAAGCGTCGCCAGAGCTGTTGGGGCTGAGTATTAATCGTCTGCAGCGTATGACACACAACCAATATCCGCTAAGCGTATTGCTTAAGTTAACCGCTAGTCTGCGCGAGCAAAATTTACTGCACAGCAGCCGTGGCTTACTGCATTTACCCAGACACAGTTTGCAGCTAACGGCTTCAGAGCAGCAACTTTGGCAGTCGATTAAGCCATTGATGCTAGCCGCTCAAGGGCCGCTGTGGTCATCCGATTTGGCTAAGCAATTGAATTTAGATGTGAGTGTGGTGCGTGCGTTGTGCCGTAAGTTGATTCAGCTGGGGTACTTGTCAGCAATTATCAAAGACCGCTTTATGTTAACCGAGAGCCTGTATTTCTATGCCGATGTGATCCGTCAGCAAATTAGCTTGAGAGGCGAAATCCAAACGTCTGATTTCAATTCGATTATTCAGCTTGGCCGCAAAGCCAGTATTCAGCTTTTAGAGTTTTATGACCGTAGCGGATTAACGTGGCGCAAGAAGAAAGACAATTCGAGAGTGATTAGAGATGGCAGTATTTTCATCGCAAGTGATTTGGCGGAAGAACATAGGAGTTGAACCTACCCGGGACTGCTGGCAGCCCCACCTGGATTTGAAATCCAGACGTTTCACCGGAAACGACGTTCTTCCGTATCACTTGCGGCGAATAATAGGCAATTGCTTTTGACTAAACAATATTGATGGCGAGCAAACTTTATTAATTGTGAGTCCAAATTGTATTTATCGATATTAATCATGATGAGTGGGACATTATTTACCAGGCCAATAAAGCGTTGTGATGACAGCGCTCTTATTTGTTAGTTGATATTAATAGACTTATATGTTTACCAAGTGTGATCTTTTTTTACATCTATCCATTTATCGATATTAATCATGATGAGTGGGACATTATTTACCAGGCCAATAAAGCGTTGTGATGACAGCGCTCTTATT